>NZ_JBXWPD010000019.1:0-65157 GCF_059611225.1 Ruegeria sp. CDSA246
TTGGCGGTTACGATGAGCCAGAAACCCTCTCTTATCAAATCGACCTAAACTGTCCCATTGGCGCTGACGTCAGACACGTTGCATTGTGGACCGGTTGTAGGATTTGCATGTCCTCGCGCGTCCTTGCACCATGTGAATGAAGCATGGAGGCGAAAATGATATACGCAATCACGATTTATGGGGAGCCGGGCGTATTCGAAGCGCTGCCCAAAGATCGCCAGAACGAAGTGATGTCGGGCCATGGCGCATTGCAATCGGCGCTATCAGAGCGCGGGGAGTTCGTGTCGATGAAATTGATGCCGCCGACCTCTGCCGTGATGGTCGAGCCTGCTCCAACCGAAGGCTCAGCGCCTTTGATCACCGACGGTCCATTCGCCGAGACCAAGGAGAACTTCCTTGGATTTTATGCTGCTGAATTCGAAGACCTTGATGAGGCATTGGAATACGCGAAAATGATCTCATCCCCTGTAGCAAGGCTTGAGGTGCGACCGGTGGCCTGGGCTGGCGGCGTGATCTCGTCGGAATAGAACATGTCGGACTGGCTCGAGGCCACTTTCACCCTGCACCGACCGCGTGCGCTTGCTGCCCTGATCCGGATGTTTCGGGACATCGATATTGCGGAAGAGGCGTTTGCCGATGCCTGCCTGAAGGCGCTGACAGTTTGGACAAATGATGGTGAACCTCGTGACCCGTTAGCATGGTTGCTGACGACTGCACGCAACTCTGGCCTTGATCATGTGCGCAAATCACAACGCCGCGCCGCAATCCTGTCGCGTCATATGGAGGAGTTTAAACCGGTGCCTGCCGAAACCCCGGATCCTGACGAAATGCGCGATGATGTTTTGCGGCTTCTGTTCATCTGCTGCCATCCGGAACTCGAGCGGCGGGATCAGATTGCCATTGCACTGCGCGTGGTCCTAGGGTTGAGCGTAGACGAAATTGCGAGTGGATTTCTCATCAAGCCCAAGACTATGGAACAGCGGATCACCCGTGCCAAAAAGAAGATAGCGAGCAATCCGGTTGCCTTCAAAACACCCAGTCCGGCTGAGCGGGGTGCGCGCTTGGGTGAAGTTTCTCTGATGGTTTACTTGATGTTTAGCGAAGGGTGGTCAACCTCGGCCGGTCCAAAGCAAATCAAATTTACCTTGTGTGAAGAGGCGATCCGTCTGGCCCGTCTACTAGCGGCGCTATTTCCAGCGATGGGGGAACAGGCCGCATTGCTGGCGCTATTGCTATTTCAACACGCAAGGCGGCGTGCGCGTATTGATCCAGAAGGCAAGCTTGTCGCGCTGGACGATCAGGATCGCAGTCTTTGGGATCGTGCGAACATCGCCGAGGCGACGGGTCTTTTGCAAAAGGCCCACCGGACGGGACATCAGGGTGTTTATATTATTCAGGCTGCAATCGCAGCGACACATGCCCATGCGGCCTCGGTTGATCACACGGACTGGGCATCGATCGAAAGTCATTACGCCGCTCTCTATGCATTGCAGCCAACGCCTGTTGTCCGACTTAACCAGATTGCAGCACAGGCCAAGCTGCACGGTCCGGATTATGCGCTAGAGGCGATGGAGCCTTTGGCACAGGAGTTGTCCACTTATCGCTGGTACCACGCGATGCGCGGCGGGCTTTTACAAGAAACAGGTGAGCATCATGCCGCGATTGCCGCTTTCGAAACGGTGATGACGCTCAGACCAACTGCGCCCGAACGTGTTGCGATCACTGAAAAAATTGAGATCTGCCAAGAAAGTTTACGCGACGTGTAGGGATCGCTGGGCTTCGCGCGTCCTTGTATCAGACCCGTATGTGGCGGGCGTAACCAAGGGAGAAGCACATGAGTATTCTTGAGATGACCACCGTCGGGAACTCCGGCTGGATCGGACATTCCGGCCCAGATCAGGGCAAAGCCAAATCGTTTTATCAGGAGGTGCTTGGCTGGACGATCAACGACATGCCCATGCAGGACGGATCAGGCTATTCAGCCGCCGTTGTTGGCGAAACCGCAATTGGTGGCTTTTCGCCAATGCCCGAAGATCATGGCAGTTGGACGATCTTTTTTACCGTGGCTGACGTGGACGCCAGCGTCGCCAAAGCTGAGGCCAAGGGTGCCGCGATTGTTCAGCCTGCTATGGATATGCCGGGAGTCGGTCGCATGGCCACGCTGACTGATCCACAAGGGGCACGGTTCGCGCTGATCACTTACGAAAGCATGGCGTCTTAAGCGAGATCAGAAAGGAGGCATCACATGGAACAGTTTCCGCAGATCGCGCTGGTTGTCACTGCCATTTTTGTTTTGATGAGCATTCCGATGGCGATTGCCGTTGGTGTTCGTCGCACCAAGACCGGGATCTCTTTGCTGCATGGTGAGGATGAAAGCTTACTGCGGCTGATGCGGGCGCATGGGAACTTCATCGAATACGTGCCACTTGCATTGTTGGCCTTAGCAGGGGCCGAGATCGCGGGAACTGCACCCTGGCTGGTCGCTGCCTGCGGTGGCGTGCTGCTGCTTGCCCGCCTCATTCACTATTTCAGCCTCAGCACTTCGGTGAATGGCAAGGGGCGCGCGGTTGGGGCGGCGCTGACGACTATGGCAATGCTGGTGCTTGCGCTGGCGATCCTTTGGCAGCTTTGGATCGGCAGCTGATGCCAGTGGATGAAACACTTAACACCCGCATGCGAGACGCTCTGGCCACGCATGTGGGCATTTCCGAAAAGCGGATGATGGGCGGCCTGTGCTTTTTTTTGAACGGTAACATGCTTTGTGGTGCACGCAGACATCAGGATGGCGTGGGCCGGTTCATGTTCAGGGTGGGAAAGGTGAACGAGCCTGCGGCATTGCAGGACCCCACGGCCCACGCTGTGGTTCACGGAACCCGCAAGCTGGGTGGTTTTGTCCGTGTGGACGAAGCAGATTGCAATGACGCTGCTTTGTTGCGGTGGCTGCACCTGTGCCTCGAGCATGCCGCGGCGCTGCCCAAGAAAGACTGAATGGAGGATCTTATGGCCCAATTCGATTGCTTTGCTGCCGAGGCAGTAGGCTTCCTGCAAGAACTGAAGGCCAACAATACCAAGCACTGGTTTGCAGCGAACAAGTCGACGTATGAGACCTACATTAAGTCACGCAGCAAGCTGTTCGCCGAAGAGATTGAGTTGGCGCTACGTGACCTTACTGGGCAAGATCACGGCAGCAAGATCTTTCGAATTCACCGAGATGTTCGGTTTTCCAAAGACAAGACACCCTATAACGCGCACCTGCACCTCGCGTTCATACCGACAGGGCAAGCGGTACAGCCGCCTATGTGGTTCTTTGGCCTTTCCCCAGAAAAGCTTTCCCTCGGCTGTGGGGTTTTTCAGTATGAAAAAGGATCGTTGGACGCATTCCGCGACGCCATGGTGGGACCCTTGGGGGCAGAGTTAATGCAGACCACCACAGAGTTGCGAGAACGGGGTTACAGGATCGGTGAGCCGGAGTTGAAGCGCGTTCCCTCCGGTTTTGACAAAGACCACCCCCATGAGGAAGCGTTGCGGCGCAAGGGCTTTGCAGTTTGGATGGATACCGAGACCCCAGCCTTTGTTTTAAAGTCGAATCTGACGGAACGAACAACTGCCGAGTTCGCCAAACTGAGGCCGGTGTTTCAACTGCTTTCTCGGATCAAGTGACCCCACTATTGCGAACGCAGCGAATGGCGGCTTTGACGGGCGCACCGCAACTTGGTTCCGATTGGATGAATGACCGCAACGGGCCGCTCGGCACAGCGCCAAGCTGGTGCTTAAATAAATCCCGGCCTCAATCGGCTGATCACCAAGCGGGTATATCCAGATTCTTGGTGTACTGAAAGCGCATCTCGAAGTGCTAAGTTTCGATCGGCTTGTCGGGTAGTCCAATCGCTTCTCGAACAGCTTTGGGCAACTTTAAGTTCGGTGCAAGCACATCCGGCTTACCCGACGCGATTTCTGCCGACTGATTAGCTTCAACCGCTTCCCTGTCGTTTCCGGATTCCCTGAGTATCCAGGCTTTGACAAGCCAGAAGTGCCGACAAGTTGGCCGCAGTTCGGTTGCTTCCGTAATTGCTGAAAGCGCAAGATCAGCCTGTCCTGCCATCATCCGCGAAACTGCAAGCGGATAAAGTCGGTATGGTAGATAGGGATCGTCTTCGGAGCGGACCGCTGCCTCTGTCAATGAGTTGCAAGCGGCTTCCCAATTGCCAGCGATGAGCTCGATGTACCCACGAGCTTCTATTCCAAGCGCATAGCCAGGATTAAGCTGGGTCAGCCGTTCAATGTCCTTCCTTGCCCCTTCAACGTCACCTTTAAGGCGTGCACGTATCAGCGCCCGAACATACCTAGGGTAATCGGATCGCGGTGAAAGCTGAACGGCCTTGTAAGAGTTTTCCGTAATACGTTTCAGCAGATCTGTATCTGCATTCCTGTAATGCGCATCCAGCATGCACATCTGAGCTTCGCTCCACATCGCTAGCCCGGATGCGTTCTGCAGGTCGAGGCGTAGTGCCCGCTCCAAAAGGTTCACCGCGCGAAGATAGTCCGCAATCGTGGTGCGATAGATCAGTAGTGCCGCGCGAGTCCTCAATTCGCTGGCGCTTAACTGATCATCAGGTAAATCGGCCAATCGTTCGCCGTCAAATGCATTGATCTGAAGTCGCAACGCGTCCGAGAGCTGTTCAGCGGCCCGGTCCGAGACCTCAAACAGATCCTGCGCATCCCCTTCGATTACCCGCGACCATGTAACCTGCCCATCGCTGCGGCGAACAAGGCTGCAGGTGATCCTTGCAATCGTTCCACGGGACCGGAGCCGACACCTAAGGCTATATGTCGCATCAGACTCGGCAGCTTCGTCCGCAGCAAGAACCCTGACGCCGGTACGTCGCGATAGGGTGTGGACAAGTTGATCTTGTAAATCAGCTGCGGCTTCGCGTGTCTCGCGGATATCAGGTGCCGCTTTCACATCTTCGACCGCAATGACTGGCACAGCATCGATGCGTCTCGTCTGTTGATTGGATGGCCGCCATTGATATCCGGTTACCGGAAACGCGACATTTTTGAGTTGAAATGTACCGGCGTCACTAAAGCCTATTGCAAGTCTTTCATCCAACTGTCTGCGTAGGTCTTCCGAAATCATCATGCCGCCAGGCGGTGCCTCGGTCTGAAGGCGCGCGGTAATGTTTATGCCGGCGCCATACATATCTGCTTCATCTTCGACGATCTCGCCGAGATGAACGGCGATCCTGAGTTGGATACTTTCGTGAATGGCCAACGCCGATTGTACCGACTGACCTGTCTCGACCGCATCCGTTACCGAGGGAAACGCGAATATCCAACCATCGCCCAGACGCTTCAGAACTTCGCCGCCACGCTTTATGGCTTCAGGTTCCAACCACTTTTGTCTGAGTTCACGGATCAATTCGATAGCACCCGCCTGGTCAGATCCCATCGCAGCCGTGTAGTCGACCATATCGGCCATCAGGATTACAGCAAGACGGCGTCTCATGAGGGCAACTTAGTCGGTCGCATAGATGTTGTCATGCTTGGTCAACATCCGAGGCACAGACAAACGCGCTCTCGCCAATCCGAGCACAGGGTTTGCGACACACCCGGATTATGTCCATTTTCACGTCGATGGATGAATAACCCGAAACGGGAAATCCTCTGCTTTGCAGCGGTAAACGCGTTGCGTCTGGGAGCAAATGCTGTGTGAGCAAGCATCCGTAAAGACAACGGCTAACCAACAATATCAGCCGCAAGTATGGCTGCCAGATGTCGTTCCAAACAAAAATCCTCCCGCGGTTCTATTGTAAAGGAGTGTCTAAGGGATATCAGGGGCTTCGCGTACAAAACGGTCAGACGACGTCTCGGAAGTCGGCCGCACGATAAGGAACAATCAGTTCAGAAATCGGCGCCAGGAAACCGCGTTTGCGAAACGGGTCCGCACTCATGTCGAGTAGGAGTTCATCGTGATAGTGGCACATGTGAAGCAGAAGTGTGGCGGAACGTGCTGGCCCTTCTGGCATCCAGGATTGTTTCCAGGACTTGAGCGCATCGATATCGCTTTGCATGACCTCAGCATCCGGTAGGAGCACACGACCTGCAACGACTTCCGCAAGCCATTTGGCCTGAAGCGCGAAGGTCGTCACACTCATGAAGGAGGACGCCCGACCCACGAATGCAAGGTTTGACACCGAGGGGTGCAGGACATGGCGGTATAAATAGAACCCATCCGGCCCATCATCCAAAGAGTTGAGTATCGACTTCGGTAGATATGGGTAGCCGGTCTTCCAGCCCGTGCCGAAGACCACGCAATCGACCTCAAGAGAATCCCCGTCCGCAAGGTCGATCCCGTTGGAAGAGAATGCACTCACACCTGTTCGATGCGCAGAAATCTTACCTGACCGGATAGAGTTGATGAGCTCCGGACGTGGAACCATGGTCACTTCCGTAAACGCGTCGAATTCGACAGGCGTCTCAGGCATCAGGGTCTCACCACGCGCGATTTGCATTCGCAATCGTTGCTGGGTACTGAGCAGCAGTTCTACGACACGCCAGAACAGCCAGGGCAACGGATATCCTATTGAGTGGATAGCGCGCACGATTGGGCTGGGCCTGACATACGGAGGGATCAGGGCTGCAACAAGGCGTGTAAGCATTCCCCATTTGAAGGGAAGAACACCCAGCAATTTGCGCGGTACAGGCCAGTGTGCGGTTCGGAAAACGAGGTGAACCTTTTCCGCGACACCCACAGCCGAACCCGCTATATCTGTGGCACTTTTTCCGTAACCGATTACAGCGACACGATGGTCTTTGAGTTGCGATATGTCTTTGATTTCGCTCGCGTGAAGGACTTCTCCTCCAAAATCTTCACGTTTGGGAATGTTCGGGACATTTGGTGTCTCTGAATAGAGCCCGGCTGCAACGACAACGAGATCGGCCTCAATACTTTCAGAACTTCCGGAACCATCAACCTCAAGTGACCACCGGTCACCTTTGCGCTCAATCATGGTGACGCGGGTGCCTAACCGTAGGCACTCTCGTATTCCGAAATGATCGCAATAATCCTCCAGATACTCCTGAAAGACTGGCCCCGGAGTGAAATGAGACGCTTCTTCGGAAAGCGGAAAATCCGGGAACTCGTACAGGTCCTTTTGCACCTGAACGCCAAAATCGTGGTAGCCATCAGCCCAGACACCGCCTAGGTACGGGTTGCGATCAAAAATCTTGCAGTGGACGCCGACCTTCGTCAGGCATTTTGCAGTAGCAAGCCCAGACACCCCCGCACCAATGATAGCGGCGGTTTTGACTTCCCCCACTATCATGCCTCGGATCCCCGTCGCAAAATTCGCGATAAGCCCAAGAGAACAACGCCCAGAAGCCAGAGCGCCAGAACATAGGCTCCGAACACAGTCCAAAGCGCCCATACCCACAGGCCTTGCCAAATTGTCTTGGCTTGATTTAACCCGGTCTGACCGAGGCGAGAACGCAAAATGAACAACATATTGAGCAATCCAATGGCAGCGCCGATTGCTGTTCCAATCCAAAAGAAATCGCCCATAACATCCCCCCAAGGCGATACCAGGATATCACGAAATCACAGTTTTAGATAGCAAGGCGGCCATTAGCGCTTTGGAAATCACAGACGGCATCAGAGTCGCCGCTGCCGTCATGCCCCTGAGAATCCGTTCAAAATCTAAGCTTGCCCGCTCATACCAAGATTGTCGCTACAGCCTGTTTCAATGGGCTATTGGAGGAAGCCGCACCGCTGCACCTGATAGCGAGATAAGTGTCGGGAAGGGGCACGTCGACAAACTTTGCAAAATCCGCTTTCTGCGCACAGCGACAAAAAACGCCGCCAAAACTTCATCGTGTCGAATGTCTCAAAGGTCCGCAGACTGTGAGTTACCGTTCTACAGGATTTTGCACGCGCGACGAACGGCAGCTATGCGGGCTGCGACTGCAGCATCGAGACAAGCCGATGGATGTCGGCTTTGGGCCGCGAGCGCCTGTTACCTATGCCAGCCAAATTTGACTGCGGCTGCATTTGTCTCAAATATCTTTGGCGAAATAGTGCAGATGTGGGCGTAACGTGGGTTGATCCTTGTACGTTGTCGTTTCTATCGGACCGTCCAACTCTACAAATCCTAGCTTGGGATACAAGTTTCTCATTTCTATATTGGGTGTGAGCGTGTCCGCAATCAGCCTTTTGAGACCCATATTGCGCGCAGCATTCTCACGCGCCTCAATCAATGCACGGCCAGTGCCCATTCCTCTGGCTTGTTCGGTAACAAAAACTCTTTTGAGCTCGCCGGTATCTGGCCCGAGACACTTCATCATTCCGCAGCCGACAATCTCACCGGCTTCAGACCTTGCAACAACCAGACATCCCTTCGGAGGCAGATAGTCATCCGAGTTTTCCCAGAATTCAGCGAGCGCACTTTGGGGTGCCGCAGGATCAATATCGAAGCCTATGGCCCGCATCCTTTGGACGATGAGTTCATAATACTGCGATAGGATCTTATTGAGCTCGCCCTTAGCTGGCAGCTCCTCACAGTTCTCAATTCTTACATCTTGCATGGGTCATCCACCTGTCCCGAAAGAACTCAATGCAAATAGGATAGGCCGGAAAAGAGGCGACGTCATCTTCGTCCGCAGTGCGGCTTTCTTTCCAGATCAGTTTCTGCATTCGGTAGCCGATGTCCGCTTCGGGGAAGCTGCATCGCGGCGTCCAGCGGATCGGCCGATGTCTCCTACGGGCCGCAAGCTCCACAGGATTTGTGAGGCTACCTCGGTAGTGCTGCATCGCATCCGGCGACTGCACTGAGCCCAAAGCAGTTGTTACAAAATTGGCTTTGAGCAAAGGACTTCATCTGGAACTTAGTCCAGCGTGTTCTTGTAGACTTTGCCGTCTTTCATGATCAGATCGAAATTCTCATGCGGGTCTGCGATCAGGTCGATATCTTGCAGCGGATTGCCGTCCACCAGGATCAAATCTGCATAAGCGCCCTTTGCGATCACACCCAAGTCACCTTGTTGATAAGGGTGGCGCGGGCCGGAGAGTTTGAGCAGTTCAGCATTGGTTGAAGTCGCCATTTTCAGCACCTCGTATGGCGTGTACCAGCGCTGCAATTTGGCAAGGAACGCGCCTTGACGTTCGGCCAGTTTGGGATCGAACAGGATGTCGGTGCCGAAAGCGACTTTCACGCCAACTTCTTTCGCCGTTTTGTAAGTGAAATCTGTACCGTTGGTGACGTCGATCCATTTCTGCTGGCTAACAGGGTCGTCGAAAGAAAAGCCATCCTCGTCATCCAGCAGGGGCTGCACTGACAACCAAACTTCATTGTCGCGCATCAGTTCCATCGTTTCGCGGCTCATCAAAAAGCCATGCTCGATGGACTTAACGCCTGCGGCAACGGCAATTTCCACTGCCTCGTCCGTGAAGACATGAGATGCAACATAGGTGTTGTAGGTGTCGGCCACCTCTACGAAAGCCTCGATTTCGGCCTTGGTGTATTGGCGTACATCCAGAGGGTCATAAGTGGATGACACCCCGCCACCGGTGGAAATCTTAAGCTGGCTTGCGCCCATGCGCATGATTTCACGCGCGCGCTTGACCACTTCCGGAACACCATCAGCCTGCGCCATCAAACCAACGCTGTACCAGTACCATTGCGAATCCGCGCCGTTCGTCGGAACCGCTTGGTAGGGGCGATAGTCAAAGTGGCCGCCGGTTTGTGTTACGGGTGGGCCGGACGGCAGGATACGGGGGCCTTTGATCTCGCCTGCGTCAATCATCCGTTTTATGGCAAATGAATTGCCGCCAACGTCGCGCACCGTTGTAAAGCCGCGCATTAACGTGCCTTCGGACCCGATGGCACCACGCACCGCGACCTCAAGAATATCGCCGGTCACAACCACACTCTGCGGATTGCAACAGTAAAGCGTGTGCCAGTGTACGTCGATCAGGCCCGGCATCAACGTGCGCCCGCCGCCATCGATGACGATACCATTGGCGACGGCGAGGGGTTCTGAGGACACATCTGTGATCAGATTGTCGGTTACAACGACATTGGCATTTTCAATCATTTCCTCATTCACACCATCAAACACGTTGACGTTTGTGAACAGTATCGGGCCCCTATCCTGGGCGAGCGCTTGCGAACTGGTTATTGCAAGAACAATCGACGAAACCGCCGCAAGTTTGGGGAAATGCATTTTCAATTCCTCAGAAAATTCTGTCGGAGACACCATCCCAGCGGAAGCAAGCTTTTTCAAGGATTCCGTCACTTTTCCGCAAGGTCGGCTTTGTCCGCAATCTGTGAATTCGTCCAACCACAGATTTTGCGGGCGCAGCGAATGACCGGAATGCGGGCTGCAAATGCAGAATATCGGTACCGTGTCGAGTGACCGGTATGGGCCGCTGTCACTTTTGCGGTTTGACAGAATTTAACAATCGCCAATGGTGGCGGGTCATCCTCCCCGCCGCTTTCCTTTCCTAGGTCAGCGGGATTTGGACAAGCCAAACACCCCTGGCCGTCAGGGTGAGGGCGCAGCCCTCGCCCTCGGGCAACCCTATTAGACAGGGCCGTGTCCTCGGCTGCGCCTCCGGTCCGCACCACCCCTGTGAATAGCATTGCCTCGCCCCCTCCCGCGTTCGCCACGTGGCAGATCAGCAGGAACAGGCAGCTTCGCTGTCTGATCTGCAAATCAGCCCTGATTTTCAAAAAAGGGAAGCCAGGTCAAACAAAGTCATTGCGGGAGTATTAAAATGGGGATTCTGGATCAGTTTAGACGCAAAGGCCAAATTCAACTTATGGCCAACATCGGGGGGTGCCTTCCGGTGTCGAACGTTCACCCGTTTCTGGTCCAACTGTGACGGTTGGGTCAGGTTCGTGTGACGTTCAACAGTAAACCAGTGGCGGACCGAGGAGGATTCGAACCCCCGACCCCTTGATTCGTAGTCAAGTACTCTATCCAGCTGAGCTATCGGTCCGCGTTGGTGAGGCGGTATTTAGACCCGGTGTTCGGGACACGCAAGTCGATTCTTCAAAAAGTTTTCAAAAAGTCCCATCGCCCCGCGGAAGCCTGATTTCAAAGGTCGTCCCCTCGGGCCCGCTATGGGCCAATATCAGGTCCCCGCCGTGCCCACGCACCAGTTCCTGCGAGATGGCAAGCCCCAGCCCAGAGCCTCCCTTACGCACCCCGCCCTGAAATGGCGTAAACAGCTTCTCGCGTGCTTTGGGCGGCAATCCAGGTCCGTTATCCCTGATCTCAACACACCAATCGTCTTTATACTCGCAGCCGGCGATCGTGATGTTTCCCGGCGTCCCGGATGCCACCAGGGCCTGCCGCGCATTGCGCACAAGGTTCATCATGACACGGAATATCTGCTCAGGGTCTGCCCGGGCCACAAGGTCTTTGGGCACATCGTTCACGATCTCGACGCAGGCATCCGCAACAGCCAGCTGTTCGCTGGCCACGACGTCGGCCGCGATATCGTGCAAGGGTACCATTGTCAGGGTTGGCGCGGGCTCTTCCGCGCGCCCGAAGGCCAGCGTGCTTTCGCACAGTGACACCGCCCGCGTGATCGAATTCACCAGCTTGGGCGCCATACGCCTTACCAGAGGATCATCGCTGGTTTCGATCCGGTCGGTAAACAGTTGTGCCGAAGTCAGTATGTTCCGAAGATCGTGGCTCACCTTGGCCACCGCGCCGCCCAGTTGCGCCAGGCGTTCACGTTGCTTCAGGGCCTGAGTCAGTTCGGTCTGCAGCTGCTGCAACGCTTCTTCAGCCTCGCGCAGTTCTGTCACTTTGGAGTTGGGGGAGATGATTCCCCTCGCGTCTTCGGGTGCCCCTGCATAGCGCTGCATATAACCAACAACACTTTTGATCGGTTTCACCAGAACAACGCGCACGGCCAAGAACAAAAAGAACGCGGTGATAATGGAAATTACGAAAGACAGCCCCAGAATGCGCAGGCCATAATCGGTCATCGCCATTCGCAGTGGCATGCTGTCTATGGTGACTTCAATCAGCAGTCCTGCCCCTTTGACCGGCTCGCCAATAACGCGGATGACTTCGTTCTCTGTGGTGAACAGTCGCGCCAGCGCGTCGCGGATCAACACCCAAGGCCCTGCGTCGCGCAGATCGTAGGTCTTGGTGATCTGTTCCGGAATCGGCGAAGACAGCATAAGCTGGCGCACCTCATCGCGACGCAACACGACGTTATAGACACCAGCGTTGGCCAGCAGCTCGGTCTCGAGGTCTTCGGCCAGCATATCGTCAGCCAGCAGCGCCAAGGACGCGATCTGCGCGCGCTCAAGCCGGTTCAGCAGAAAGTCTTCGCGAAAGCGCGCGATGGAAGGAACAAAGATCAAAATCTCGGCCAACATCACGAAGACCGTCGTCAGGATCAGAAATCGGCCCGACAGCGAATTCAATCTGCTCTCCCTTCCTGGTCAGGGCATCCAGCGCTGGACGAACCTGACCACTTGTTTAACCGTTTGATTCTCAAACAGCCTTGGCGAGAAATAGGCACCCGCCACCCGTTTGTTAAGCTCTCCAATCGTCGGATAGGGCGAAACCATCGCAGCGATCTGCCCCATCTTCAGGTTATTGGCCAACGCAAGCGACCACAAGTTGATCAGCTCTCCGGCCTGATGCCCCACGATCGTGACCCCAACAGGCCGGCCCTTTACGACCATGACTTTAATGAACCCCTTGGTTTTCCGCTCAGAGATTGCCCGGTCGTTATGGTGATAGTCAAAGCGCGCGATTTCGATCTTGTCACCATGGTGTTCGCGGGCCTGAGCCTCGGTCAGGCCCACCTGCGCCAATTCCGGGTCGGTGTAGGTCGCCCAAGGGATATGTGCGGTTTTTGCCTTTGACGGTAAAGCAAACAAAGCGGAACGGATGATAATGCCCGCGTGATATCCAGCGACATGAGTGAATTGCAGACCACCAGCGACGTCGCCAATGGCGTAAACTCTGCGATTCGTCGTGCGCAGCGCGTCATAGACCTTGATCCCGTTGCGGGTTGGTTCAATCCCGGCAGCCTTTAGGTTCAAACGGTCTGTGTTGGCCTTACGCCCAACCGCCAGCAACAGATGAGACCCCGAATAGATCTCACCCGTCTCGGTCACAATTTCTATGGCCCCTTTGTTGTCGCGAATCTGGGCGACCATAGCCTCTTCATGGACAACCACCCCTTCGGCGCGCAAGCTGTCCAAAACGACCGCGGCGGCCTCGGGGTCATCCTTGCCTAGCGCCTTCAGGCCTTCGACAATCGTGACCTTACAGCCCAGCCGGACATGCGCTTGCGCCATCTCCATCCCGATCGGTCCGCCACCAATAATCAAAAGATGTTCGGGCCTGTCGCGCAGGTCAAAGATCGTCTCATTGGTATAGAATGGCACCTGATCCAATCCCGGAATCGGCGGTACCAACGGTGACGAGCCCGTCGCGATCACCACGCGCCGTGCGGTGATCAGATTGTCGCCCGCCTGCACTTGTGTCGGAGACACGAAGCTGCCGAATTCCCGGATCACATTCACGCCAAAACCTTCAAACCGTTCCTGGCTGTCCATCGGCTCGATCTGAGCGATCACATCGTGAACGTGGTCCTTGGCGGCGGCGTAGTCGACCTGCGGTACCACGTCAGCCACGCCCAGCGCGGCAGAATGTGCCTGGCCGTAAGCTGCCTTGCCGCTGGCAATCAGAGCCTTGGAAGGGACACAGCCGAAGTTGAGGCAATCTCCACCCATCTTGTGACCTTCCAGCAAGATCACATCGGCCCCCATCTGGCTGGCGCCCGCAGCGACTGACAGCCCCCCAGACCCGGCGCCAATCACCAGGATATCGGTTTTCAATTCTTGCATGATTTCAGCCGCCCTTTCGGCCACGCAGGGATTTGATGACAATTGGCAGCGTGGCCAGCACACACAAGCCGATGATCGGGCCAATCACAAATGGTTCCCATAACAGCGATACATCAGGTGTTTCGCCCCGATCGAACACACCACCCAGCCCGACGCCGATCCATGTGTAGACGATTCCGCCCGGGATAATGCCCAGCGCGGTGGTGATCAGGAAGTTGCGGAACCTCACGCCAACCAGCGCAGGCACCAGGTTGGCCACAAAAAACGGCACAACGGGAACAAGACGCAATAGAAACAGCACCGAGATCTCATTCTCCCGCAGCCCGTCTTTCAGTTTCTTGATCGTCCCTTCCGAGGATTCAAGCCGTTTGGTCAAGGATTCGCCCAACCCCCAGCGCGCCGCCAGAAAGATTGCAGAGGCTCCGATGGTTGCCGCAAACACGTTGAATACGGTTCCGGCGAACAAGCCAAAAAGAAACCCGCCGGTCATTGACGCCACTGCGGCACCTGGCAGCGAAAACGCGACGATGACAATGTAAATGCCAACGAAAGCTGCCGCCATCGCCCAGTAGTTGGCGTCGCGCCAGGCCAATAGCGCCTCACGATTGTCGCGCAGGGTCTCAAAAGTCAGGTAGTCGCCCAGTGTGAAGAATCCCACCGCAGCGACGGCGAGAATCACCAGCAATGGAATATGCCGCGCCAACCCGTTGCGCGGTGCCTGAGTCGTTTCGCTCATAAGGCTGTCCGGTTTGTTACGTTTCATTCTGACCCCAACATGCGCTGCTTGCGCCCTACGCAACAGGGGGCTCACGCTGCCTTGATGTTTTTGGTAGGGAATGTGAGGGTTTGGGGCGATAATCCCGCTGTTTTGAAACCTTTTGCCCGACCCGATTACAGAATTGTTGCAAAAGCCGCGAAAACCCCCACCTAGGGGTTTGACTTACCACCCACTACCCAGTAGAGGACGGGCTTCGAACACCACGGGCAGGCGAATCCGCGCTGCACCCGACCGCATAGATTGGAGACGGAGCGATGAAACGCACCTATCAGCCTTCGAACCTGGTTCGCAAACGCCGCCACGGTTTCCGCGCGCGCATGGCCACTAAGGCCGGCCGCAAAATCCTGAACTCGCGCCGCGCACGCGGTCGCAAGTCGCTGAGCGCGTAGACCGCTCACCGATCAGGTTTTGAACATGACGCCGCCGGAGGCCCTCGTGGATGGTAAGAACCAGCCCGGGGAAACGCCCCCGGCGGCGTCCGTTTGCGCGCCTGAATCTTTGACCGTTCTCAGGAAACGATCTGATTTCCTTAAGGCAGCGCGTGCCCGCAGGCAGGGCACATCCTCGATGATGGTGCAGGCTCGCAAACGTACCCCGGATGAAGCAGCAGGAATTCGGGTTGGCTTTACCTGTTCCAAAAAGGTTGGCAATGCCGTAGCACGCAACCGCGCCAAACGCAGGTTGCGCGAGGCCGCCCGGGCTGTTCTGCCCGTCAATGGCAATGACGGGTGGGATTACGTCCTGATTGGTCGGGCCGAAACCACAGCCGCGCGACCCTATGAGGCACTTCTGGACGATCTGCGCTATGCGCTTCGCAAAGTGCACAACTCGCGGAAATGACTCTCTTCTCTCATATCCTGGCTATGCCCGTCAGGGCCTATCGGCTTGTATTCAGCCCTTGGGTTGGCTTCAATTGCCGATACCAGCCCACCTGCTCGGCCTATGCGCTGGAAGCACTGGAAAAGCATGGGGCCATCAAGGGAAGCTGGCTGGCGGCACGGCGGATTGGCCGATGCCATCCCTGGGGCGGTGATGGGTATGACCCCGTACCCAACCACAAGGAAGACGACAGCTGATCTTTATGACCCTCCGTCAGCCTTGACCCATTCGGACATGCGCTGAACACTTGAACCCGTACTGCCCGAGGTTCAGATGACATCCGACGCCCGCCATTCCCTGCCGACACATGACGTATTGAATCAGCCGCCTGTGCGCGGGGATTCTAACCTCTGGTCTTCAGATCCCGTCCTGCGAAACGCCGTGCATTTCACGGGCGGTCGCGAAGCGCCTCTGGCGGCATATGGGGATACCTTGGGTCGGGTGAAAACCCGTGAGCTGGGGCGTGAGGCCAATCGGCACCTCCCCAAACTTCGATTGTTCGATCAGGGCGGTAGGCGCCTGGACGAGGTACGATTTCATCCCGCCTATCATGATATGATGCAGATCAGCCAATCTGCCGGCTATGCCGCCTTGGCCTGGGACGGTCAGTCGGGCGGCCACACGACCCACGCCGCGATGATGTATCTGGCCAGCCAGGTCGAGCCCGGCCATTGCTGCCCTTTGACCATGACCTACGCGGCCATCCCGGCGCTTGCCGCAAATGAACAGATCGCCTCCGTGTGGCGACCCAAGCTCATGGCGCGCAGCTATGATCCGGCGACGAAACCGATCGAACAAAAGGCCAGCGCCACATTGGGCATGGCAATGACCGAAAAACAGGGCGGTTCGGACGTGCGCGCCAATACCACCATCGCTACTCGAGACGGCGAGCACTGGCGTCTGCGCGGGCACAAGTGGTTCTGCTCGGCCCCCATGTCGGACGGATTTCTGACCCTTGCGCAAGCGCCGGGCGGGCTGACCTGTTTTCTCGTCCCACGCTGGCTGGACGGTGAACGCAACGCCATTCACCTGATGCGGCTCAAGGACAAGCTGGGCAACAGATCCAATGCCTCGTCCGAGATCGAATATCACGATGCACTGGCTTACCAATTAGGCGACGAAGGCGCGGGTGTTCGGACAATTATCGAGATGGTCCATCACACCCGGCTGGATACGGCCGTGGCCCCGGCAGGCCTGATGCGCGCAGCACTCATCGAGGCGCATGATTGGGTCACCCATCGCAGCGCCTTTCAGCGCCGGTTGATTGATCAGCCCTTGATGCGCGCTGTGCTGGCTGATCTCGTGTTGGATTGGGAAGGTGCCCTGACTTTGGGGATGCACGTCGCGCAAGCGTTCGACAGCCAATCCCCCGAGGATAGGGCTTTTGCCCGCATCAGTGTCGCCTTGGCCAAGTTCCTGAACAACAAGCGGTGCCCTGTCGTTGTGGTCGAGGCGATGGAGGTGTTGGGCGGCATGGGCTATGTCGAAGACACGCCCATGCCCATGCTTTATCGCGAAGCCCCTCTGAACGGCATTTGGGAGGGGTCGGGAAACGTGATCTGCCTCGATATTTTGCGAACGTTGTCCCGCGACCCGCTAGCCGCTGAGGTTCTGCAGGCTGAACTGGATTCAGCCGCGGGCAGCGACCGAGGTTACGACGTCGCTCTCAAGGCACATCGCGACCGGTGGCCCGGAATTCCCCCGGAAGGCGAGGCCCGCTGGTTTGCTGAGAACACAGCACAATTGCTAACGGCCTCTCAACTGCTGCGCCACGCGCCCCCGGCAGTTGCGGACGGCTTCATTGCAACGCGCCTGTCAGGCCACAGCGGCCGTATCCCCGGATCCGTGTCCAGGCTGGATACGGACGCCTTGCTGGCACGCCTGGGCTGACCCGGCCACTTGCCCGGTTGCCTCAACTGCTGTAGGGGCTGCGCATGTTTGACGAAGCTGACGATATCCACCCGCTCTTTGCCGGCGCGCCCTCGACCACCGAGTTCAAAAAGCTGCGCAAACGCATCGTGCGCCAGACCCGTGAGGCCATTGAGCAGTACGGGATGGTGGACGCTGCAGCGCATAACAAGGACGGAAAACCACCCCGCTGGCTGGTCTGCCTTTCGGGAGGCAAGGACAGCTATACCCTGCTGGCGATTCTGTACGAACTGAAATGGCGCGGTCTGCTGCCCGTTGATTTGCTGGCTTGCAATCTGGATCAGGGTCAACCCGGATTTCCGGCTACCGTTCTGCCCGAGTTTTTGGAACGCATGGGTGTTACGCATCGCATCGAATATCAGGACACCTATTCCATCGTCATGGACAAGGTTCCGCAGGGCCGCACCTTTTGCGCCCTGTGTTCGCGCCTGCGCCGAGGCAACCTGTACCGCATTGCGCGGGAAGAGGGATGTTCGGCCGTCGTACTGGGCCATCACCGCGACGATATCCTCGAGACTTTCTTCATGAACCTGTTCCACGGCGGGCGCTTGGCCACCATGCCGCCCAAGCTGGTGAACGAAGAAGGCGATTTGTTCGTCTTCCGCCCCCTCGCCCATGTGGCAGAGGCCGATTGCGAGAAATTCGCGACCTCGATGAACTATCCGATCATCCCCTGCGACCTCTGCGGCAGTCAGGATGGGTTGCAACGTCAGCAGGTCAAACAGATTTTGGATCAGTGGGAAAAGAACAGCCCCGGACGCCGTCAAGTGATGTTCCGGGCTCTGACAAATGCGCGTCCGTCGCATCTTTTGGACCCAAAATTGTTTGATTTTCAAAATCTTGCACTCAGTCCAAATGAAAATGACGAAAATTCGGGCGAAATTCCTCAGCTCCGTTAACGAGTGACTCAGATTGGTTTCCTAGGGTCGACCTGAGCGTTTCAAACGCAAGGTAGAGGCCCGAAGATCCGATGTGGAAACATATCTCAGTCAGCAGAATTTTTGACTCTCTTGCCATGGTGCTAAGCGGCCCGCCCGCCTTAGCCTTCGCGCCTGCGATCAGTCTGGCCGCGTATTGGATTGGTGGAGAGCAGGCATTGGTTGTCGTGGCACTTGCCCTGCCGCTTGTGTTTGCCGCGGTTTCAACCGCGCACAAGGCCAGCAACCGGGAAAAAGACGATAACGGCCTCATGTCTCTCGACAGGTTTGCCGCCGAGATGGAAACGCTGTTCGCGGAAAACCAACGCACCGGTCACGAGGCTGCCTGCATGGTTGTCGAATTGGACGGCTTTTCTGAGTGTCTTGATCTGCACGGCAATGCGGCAGGAAACCTGATGGCGGAGCAGTTCCGCGACCGCGTTCTCTCTGTCATCCGCTCACATGACATTGCCGCAGGTCTGGACCAAGGCAAGATTGCAATCGGCCTGCGCGCCGCACAGAATCTGGATCTGGAGGCTTGCATTCAGATGTCCGGGCGCATTCAGGCCGCCGTTGATGAGCCGATCATACTGAATGGAACCAGCGTTTACATGTCATGCTCTATCGGGTTTTGCCTGCAATCCACGGTGCCCGACATCACCTTTGCCGAATGGATCGATGCTGCCAACGCGGCCTTGGCCGAAGCGCAAAGAAACGGTCCTGCAACCATCCGCGCCTTTTCATCTGAAACGCAGCGGCGGGCACGCGTGCGCGCCAACCTGCGCAATGAATTTATTGCGGCCTTGGATAGTGGCGAAATCCGCCCATGGTTTCAGCCGCAGATTTCCACAGACACCGGCCACGTTACCGGGTTCGAGGCGCTTGCCCGTTGGGAACACCCGCAGAAAGGCGTGTTGGGACCGCTGGTTTTCCTGCCTTTTGCCGAACAAGCC
Organism: Ruegeria sp. CDSA246; assembly: GCF_059611225.1. Lineage (NCBI taxonomy): Bacteria > Pseudomonadati > Pseudomonadota > Alphaproteobacteria > Rhodobacterales > Roseobacteraceae > Ruegeria > Ruegeria sp. CDSA246. The sequence continues at coordinate 19,337 of NZ_JBXWPD010000019.1, forward strand.
GATCTGATGGAACGCTTGGGCCAGGTGATGCGCCATCACGCTTTCGCCGCCATGCACCAGTGGAACCGTGCCGGTGTCATCGTGCCCCGGATTGGCGTAAATTTCTCATCAGAGGAATTGCGCGACCCGGCGTTGATCGACCGTCTGAAATGGGAGCTGGATCAAAATGACCTGACGCCCGACAGATTGACCGTCGAGATTCTTGAAACAGTGTTTTCCAGGCGGCCCGATGACGTGATCACCCGCAACGTGATAAGCATGTCCGAGCTCGGCTGCTACATTGACCTCGATGATTTTGGCACCGGCCACGCCTCCATTGCGTCGATCAAACGCTTTGACGTCTCACGCATTAAAATCGATCGGTCCTTCGTGGCAAAGGCGGATCGGGACGCAAGCCAGCAGCAGTTGGTCAGCGCGATTTTGACCATGGCGGAACGGCTGAATGTCGAAACTCTGGCCGAGGGGGTCGAGACACAAGGCGAACATGCCCTCATGGCGCAACTGGGCTGCGACCACGTGCAGGGGTTTGGAATTGGCAGACCCATGCCCTTTGAAAAGACGTTGGACTGGATGGCCGCACATCAAAACAAACTCAACGGAATGCCAAAAATCGGGCGTCAGGCACGTCCTTAGGCGCGAATTAACGCCACAGAACCCCAATCGGTGATGAATTACAGGGCGATTCCGCTTGACCTTTGGGCCCGCACTCTGTTGAACCCAGCGGGTGTCTTTCACTGCTTAAGGTGGCTGTCCCCGATGGACGATCAGAACAAGAACCTCATCCTCGCAACCGCGCTCAGCTTTCTCGTGATCCTGGTTTGGTTCGTGCTGTTTCCACCTCCCGAGCCGACGACCGCACCGGAATCTGCCGAGATCAGCGCAACTGATGGTACAGACGTTCAGACCCCAAGCGCTGCTGGCACCAACACAGTTGGTGAAGCAACCGCAGACGCCACCGAGATTGAGCCCGATGCCCAAGCACCTCGGGTCGAGATTGAAACACCGCGCCTGAAAGGCAGCCTATCCCTGTCCGGCGGTCGCATCGATGAGTTGTTCCTGAAAGACTACAAAGTTTCGATAGAAGAAGGCGCACCCATTGTTGAGCTGCTGTCGCCCGTTGGTTCAGAATCGGCTTACTATGCCTTGTACGGATGGGCACCGGGCGCAGGTGTTGCTGGCGCTGACGTCCCCGGCCCTAATACGCTGTGGACCGTCGAAGACGGCGAAACCCTGGGGGTCGATACTCCGGTCACTCTGAAATGGGACAACGGCAAGGGCTTGACATTCCGTCGCAACATTGCAGTGGACCAGGACTATATGTTCACCGTCACCCAGTCGGTTGAGAACAATACCCAGGCCGAGGTCGGTATGGCCCCATACGGCATCCTGGCCCGTCACGGCATGGGTGAAGACGGCGACCTGCCCGATCTGAAGAACTTCTTCATCCTGCATGAAGGCGTTATGGTCATGGCTGACGGCGTTCTAGACGAGATCGACTATGGCGATGTGCGCGACTTTGACATTGACCCGAATGAACGTGCGCAGGCCGAAGTTTTCCAGATCAAGGAAGGCGGCTGGGTCGGCTTTACCGATCACTACTGGATGACCACTCTGATCCCTGCAGAGGGATCTGCTTTCAAGGCTGCAGCAAAATACGACGCGCGCCGCAAGATCTATCAGACCGAAACGGTTCTGCCGACGCTGACTGTTGCGCCCGGAGCAACTGAAGAAGTCACCACCCAACTGTTCGCGGGTGCCAAAGAATGGGAAACCATCCGCGAGTATCAGGCTGACGGTGTACAGAAGTTCGTCGACAGCATCGACTGGGGTTGGTTCTATTTCCTGACAAAACCGATCTTCTGGCTGCTGCACAACATCAACGCCCTGATCGGAAACATGGGTTGGTCGATCATTGGCCTGACGCTGATCATCAAGGCGATCCTGTTCCCGCTGGCGTACAAGTCCTACGTCTCGATGGCGAAGATGAAAGAGCTTCAGCCGCAGATGGAGGCTATGAAAGAAGCCGCAGGCGACGATCGCCAAAAGATGCAGCAGGGCATGATGGAGCTGTACAAGAAGGAAAAGGTAAACCCGGCTGCGGGCTGTTTGCCGATCCTTTTGCAGATCCCGATCTTCTTCTCACTGTACAAGGTGATCTTCGTCACCATCGAACTGCGTCAGGCCCCTTGGTTTGGCCCGTTCCAGGACCTCAGCGCACCTGATCCGACCTCGATCATGAACCTGTTTGGATTGCTGCCCTTTGCCGGTCCGCAGCCCGAAACCTTCATGGCGCTGATCTTCATCGGTATCCTGCCGTTGCTGTTGGGGATCTCGATGTGGTTGCAGCAAAAGCTGAACCCGGCACCAACTGACCCGACTCAGGCGATGATCTTTGCCTGGATGCCTTGGGTGTTCATGTTCATGTTGGGCAGCTTTGCAAGCGGGCTGGTCGTTTACTGGATCGCGAACAACACGATCACGTTCACGCAGCAATATCTGATCATGCGCAGTCAGGGTTATAAGCCTGACGTGTTCGGCAACATCAAATCCGGCTTCAAGCGGACGCCCAAAACGGACGACAAATGAATGCAGAGGTAACCCATATCTGGCGGCATCCGATCAAAAGTCATGGTCGCGAGGCCCTCCAGACCGTTTTAGTGACCCCCGGGCAGACCATGCCCGGGGATCGCGTTTGGGCGGTCGCGCATGAGGCGTCGAAAGCGGATGGCTCTCAATGGGTGCCTTGTGCCAATTTCAGTCGTGGGGCGAAAGCACCGCAACTTATGGCTATCTCGGCCCGGCTGAATAACGACACGATAACTCTGACACATCCGGATCGTCCGGATCTGACCTTTGATCCGGATGGGGAACAGCAGGTCTTTTTGGACTGGGTCCAGCCGTTGATGCCTGCGGATCGGGCGGCGTCAGCCCGGATCATCCGAGTGCCGGGTCGCGGCATGACTGACAGCGATTACCCTTCGATCAGCCTGTGCAACATGGCATCGCACCGCGCGGTCGGGCAAAAGCTTGGCAGCGATCTGTCGATCCAGCGCTGGCGTGGCAACATCTGGTTCGACGGTCTGCCCCTGTGGGAAGAATTCGACTGGCTGGATCGCGAAGTACAAATCGGTGAGGCCGTGTTCCATGTCAAAGAACGCATCAGACGCTGTTTGGCGACAACGGCAAATCCGAAAACCGGCGTGCGCGATGCGGATACGCTGGGCACATTGAACAGCTGGGGCCATCAAGATTTCGGCGTTTACGCCGAGGTTGTCCGAGGCGGCGCAATTTCAGTTGGCGATAAGGTTCATCCGTTATGAGCACCCTACCCTTCCCACTGGTCGAAGACCCGGACAAGTTCGCGCTGGAACGTGGTCGAAAATTGTTCGCGGGACAATCCGAGTTTGTCAAAGGCGTGGTCGCCATGAACGGCCTGCCGACCCCTGACCGGCTTGAAGTCTGCTTTGCCGGACGTTCAAACGTAGGAAAGTCCAGCCTGATCAATGCGCTGACCGGCTCCAAGGGTCTGGCACGCGCGTCCAACACTCCGGGCCGCACGCAAGAGATCAACTTTTTCACACAAGGTCCCGAGCTTTATCTGGTTGACCTGCCCGGATACGGCTACGCCAACGCCCCGGTGAAGGTCGTTGAAAAATGGCAACGGCTGCTGAAACAGTATCTAAGCGGCCGCCAGACTCTGCGCCGGGCCTTTGTCCTGATTGACTCGCGTCATGGTGTGAAGCCGGTCGACGCCGAAATCATGAAGCTGCTGGATTCCAGCGCTGTTACTTTTCAATGCGTGATGACCAAGGCGGACAAGGTCAAGGCCAATGACCGGCAGAAGGTGTTGGATCAGGTACGCGGCGCATTGTCCAAGCACCCGGCGGCATATCCGGAAATCGTGCTGACGTCGGCCGAAAAGGGTGACGGTATTCCAACCCTTCGTTCGATCATCGCACATCTGGAATGATCCGGATCGGCCGCACTTTCCCAATCCTTACATTGCTGGCAGTTGTGCTGACCGGCATGATCCCGCAGGGCTGGATGCCCGCGATGGGTAATGATGGGAAAGTGCTGCTGGTGATCTGTACTGGCGATGGAACAGTCGAACAATGGGTTGACCTGAACCCCGGCGATCCTGTGCACGACGACACGGATTCGCGCGCAATGTGCCCATTCGCGGGTCTAACGGCGGATACACACCTGCCGTCAGTCGGTGAGATTGTCCCTTTTGCGGTGAAAATCCAGCCACGCTGGATCCATCGTGATTTCACCCATCGCAGTGCCGGGTTCTACGCCCGCTATGATGCGCGGGGGCCACCCTTCTTCTCCTGATTCACCTCAACACTTTTGAACCCGTGCGCGCGCTGCGCGGGGCAGTAGTCGAATCCGGAGAACAAAAATGGCACTGGACAGCCAAAACCTGGGGGACACCCCGGCGCAGAACGCTGCTGCGCAAAAATTCTATTTCGCCGCCTGGCGGTGGCACTTTTATGCCGGGATCTTCGTCATCCCGTTCCTGATCATTCTGGCAATAACCGGACTAATGATGATGTTCATCACCCAGTTGGACGGTCGCGACGGCGAAAAAATCGCTGTGGACGTCCACGGGCAAGCGCTACCGGCCTCACAACAGGCCCTTATCGCGCTTGATGAGGTGCCCGGCACGGTCGTCGAATGGATCGGCCCCAAAGCCGATAATCTGGCCACTGTGTTTCGCATCAAAACCGAAGAAGGTCAGCGTCTTGTCGCCGTCGATCCTTATGCCGGAGAGGTTCTGCAGGTCTGGGATCGCCGCGCCGGATGGTATGATCTGGCCGACAACATCCACTCGACCCTTCTGATTGGCACAACCGGAGACCGCATTATTGAAATCGCAGCGGGGCTGAGCCTGCTTTTGGTCTTTACCGGTATTTACATGTGGTGGCCGCGTGGAAACACCTTGGCCGCTTTTGTGCCCAATCTGCGCGCCCGCGGCCGCGCATTGTGGCGGTCGCTGCACGCTGTGATTGGGTTCTGGATGTCCGGGCTGTTGGTGGTCTTCCTGATCTCGGGCCTCTCCTGGGCCGGCGTCTGGGGCGGCATGATCGTCCAACCCTGGAGCAGCTTTCCGGCCGAGAAATGGGACAATGTGCCCCTGTCAGATGACGTCCACGCCAGCATGAACCACGGCCACCAGAATGACGTCCCATGGGCGTTGGAGCAAACGCCCATGCCCGCCTCTGGGTCCGAGGCCGGGATCGACGGTGTCCCACAAGGCACGCCGGTCGATATCGACGCGCTTGTGGCCCTTGGCACCGCTTTGGACATAACAAGCCGGTTCCGTGTGGCTTATCCCAGCGGTGAGGATGGTGTCTGGACCCTGAACCGCGACAGCATGAGCAGCGACTCGACCGATCCGGTGAATGACCGCACTGTCCACGTGGATCAATTTACCGGCAAGATTCTAGCGGATGTCCGGTATCGGGATTACTCGGTGATGGGAAAATCCATGGCCATTGGGATCCCGTTTCACATGGGCTTGATGGGCATGTGGAACTTTGTCCTGAACCTGGTGTTCTGCCTGTCCGTCATCTTTGTCTGCGTCTCAGGCGTTGTGATGTGGGTTAAACGCCGGCCTCAACGAGCCGGGCGTCTGGCTGCACCGCCAATGCCTGCCGAGCTGCCATTGTGGAAAGGGGCTGTCTTGATCGGCTTGTTCACCGCGATGGCCTTCCCTCTAGTGGGCCTGACCTTGCTGGCTGTACTGGCCGTCGATTTGCTGCTGATCAGCAACATCCCGGCGATGAAACGCGCGATAAGCTGACACACAGACAGCCGCATCCGGGCAACCGGCGCGGCCCTATGCGCGATCCGGTCTTGGCAGAACTGCGCAAAGGCCCTAACACGGGTTCCCAGAGGGACTGCAGCCATGAAGACAAGAGACATGAACCGGGACTGGATCGCCACCGCCGCAACGCTGAACAGCGCACTGCCATACCTGCAACGCTACGACGGCGCTATTGTCGTCATTAAACTTGGCGGCCACGCCATGGGCAGTGACGAAGCCATGGAAAGCTTCGCACGCGATGTCGTCCTGATGCGTCAGGTCGGGGTGAACCCGGTTGTCGTGCACGGCGGCGGTCCAATGATCAACGCGATGCTGGATAAGCTGGATATCCAGTCCGATTTCGTGAACGGCAAGCGTGTCACCGACAAAGCAACCGTTGAAGTGGTTGAGATGGTGCTGTCCGGCCTCGTGAACAAGCGCATCGTGCAGGCGATCAATGGCCAGGGCGGCTCGGCCGTGGGCCTGTCGGGCAAGGATGCGCAGTTGATGACTTGTGATCAGACTGATGAATCCCTGGGTTTTGTCGGAAGCCCGGCAGAGATGAACCCGAAAATCCTGCATGACCTGTTTGCCCATGATGTAATTCCTGTCATCGCCCCGCTGGGTGCGGGCCGGAACGGGGAAACCTTCAACGTCAATGGGGATACTGCCGCTGGTGCTATTGCATCCGCGCTAAAGGCCGATCGACTGCTACTGTTGACCGATGTCTCGGGTGTTAAGAATGCCGCCGGGGACGTCGTGACCGAACTGAAGGCGGGTCAAATCCGAGAGATGACGCTGGACGGCACCATTGCGGGCGGCATGATACCCAAGACCGAGACGGCTCTGGACGCGCTGCACAGCGGGGTCCGTGCCGTAGTTATCCTTGACGGACGCGCGCCGAATGCCGTCTTGCTTGAACTTTATACGGAACACGGCGCCGGGTCGCTGATCCGACCGGATTGAGCCTTTGGCGGAGGAGACATGACCGAACGCCATCCCCCCTCCTCTGACCCGGCAGCGCTTAGCTATGCTGATATCGAAAAGGCTGCACAGGACGTTGGCCTGATCATCATGGGCGCGCTGCACCCTCGCGTTGCAGACGCCAAGCAGTTGGAAGGCGGCACGCTGATCCTGTTGGGTGCAGGGGGGGCTTTCTGGCCCGCCCTGAAGTCCTCGCCTGAATGGCAAGGTAATGACCCGGTTGACCGCTGGTCGCTGCGTGTGGTGGGGCAGATGGCACAGGACTTGTCCGCCACAGCCCATTTTCCGTTTGGCGGCCCGCCCTACACGCCCTTTATCGACTGGGCATTGAAATCGGGACGCACGTTCAGCAGCCCGGTGGGCGCTTTGGTGCACGATGAGGTCGGCATGATGATCTCATTCCGGGGCGCGCTGCATTTCACCAACGAATTTCCCATACCCGCACCACCTGACGCGTCCCCCTGCACCACCTGCGCCGCCCCCTGCGCCCAGACATGTCCCGTGGGCGCTTTGAACAGTCGGGACTTTTATGATGTGTCGACCTGCCATGGACACCTGTCCACTCCTGAAGGGCAAACCTGCATGACCGGCGGTTGTCTTGTGCGGCTATCCTGTCCTCTCAGCTCGGGTGCCGCGCGTGATCCCGAACAATCCGCGCATCACATGAGTGCCTTTCACCCATAATGACACGCACACTGATCCTGACACGCCACGCGAAATCCAGTTGGGACAGCCCGGCCCTTGAAGATCATGATCGCCCGCTGAACAAGCGCGGGCGCAGGTCGGCCCCGGCGATTGCGACGTGGCTGCGTGAAAACGACTGGTTGCCGGATGAAGTTCTCAGCTCAAGCTCGGCCAGAACCCGCGAGACGTGGGAAAGGATGGGCCTGAAGGCAGATAGCGTTTGCTTTCACCGAACGCTTTACCATGCGGACCCCGCAGATATGCTGCTTGAATTATCGGACGCGACGAAACAGACCGTTTTGATGCTGGGCCACAATCCCGGCATTGCCGGTTTTGCAAACCAAATCGTTAAGCACCCGCCGGATCACGCCCGTTTCTACGACTACCCGACCTGTGCAACGACTGTGATCCGCTTTGACATCGGGGATTGGTCCGACGTCCGGTGGCACAGCGGCGATGTGCAGGGGTTTGTTATTCCACGCGAGTTGCTGGAATAGAAAAAGGCGAGGCCAAAGCCCCGCCTTTTCCTGAATTGGTAACCGGGTTCAGTGACCCAGAATCTGGCTGAGGAACAGCTTGGTCCGCTCGCTCTGCGGGTTGTTGAAGAACTCTTCCGGTTCGTTCTGCTCCACGATCTGACCGGCATCCATAAAGATCACTCGGTTGGCAACCTGACGGGCAAAGCCCATCTCGTGCGTGACGCACAGCATGGTCATGCCTTCCTCGGCCAGCTCGATCATGGTGTCGAGCACCTCTTTGATCATCTCGGGGTCCAGCGCCGATGTCGGTTCATCGAACAACATGATCCGCGGCATCATGCAGAGCGAGCGGGCAATCGCCACACGTTGCTGCTGACCACCCGAAAGCTGACCGGGATACTTATCCGCCTGCTCGGGGATTTTCACCTTCTCCAGGAAGTGCATCGCGCGCTCTTCCGCCTCTTTCTTGGGCGTCTTGCGCACCCAGATCGGGGCCAGCGTGCAGTTCTCCAGAATGGTCAGATGCGGGAACAGGTTGAAGTGCTGGAACACCATGCCAACCTCGGACCGGATCTTGTCGATGTTCTTGAGGTCATTCGACAGCTCGGTCCCATCCACCATGATCGTGCCCTGCTGGTGTTCCTCCAGCGCGTTCAAGCAACGGATCAGTGTGGACTTTCCGGAACCGGAAGGCCCCGCGATCACGATCCGCTCGCCCTGATTGACGGTCAGATTGATGTCGCGCAGCACGTGGAAAGATCCGTACCACTTGTTCATGTTGTTGATTTCGATGGCGACCTCGTCGCTCACCTGCATCTTCGAGCGATCGATTTGACGGTCAATTGCAAGTTCAGACATATGTTGAACTCCTTAATGGTGGCCAGTCTGAAGCTTGCGCTCCAGATACATGGAGTAACGGGACATGGAGAAGCAGACGACGAAGAACAGCGCAGCGATAAACGCGAACAGTTCCCAGTAGATGCCGTTCCAGGCGGTGTCGGCGCGGATGGCAGATGCCAGTCCGATCACGTCGAACAATCCGATGATCGACACCAGTGTCGTATCTTTGAAGATCCCGATGAATGTGCTCACGATGCCCGGAATTGAGATTTTCAGGGCTTGCGGCATGATGATCAGTCGCTGTGCTTGCCAGTAGTTCAGGCCGAGACTGTCGGCACCTTCATACTGACCGCGTGGCAGGGCAGCCAAACCACCCCGGATCACCTCGGCCATATAGGCGGCTGAGAACAGGGTCATCATGATCATCACCCGCAGGATGATGTCAAAGTTGGTGCCCGGCGGCAGGAACAGGTTCAGCAGCAGCGAGGCCACGAACAACAGCGTGATCAGCGGCACACCGCGGATGAACTCGATAAAGCCCACGCACAGGTACTTGACGATCATCAGGTCGGACTGACGGCCCAGCGCCAGTACAATTCCGATCGGCAACGAGACACCAATGGCCACGACACCCAGCAGGATCGCCAGCATGAAGCCACCGAACTGGCGGCTTTGTACGGCTTCGATACCGATTGGCAGGATCGAGTCCAGGGCACCGACGAAATAGCTGGACAGAACCAGCCACCAGATAACCGACGCTGCGACACCCGCAATCATGCCAAACAGACCGCTCAGTTGTTTGCTGACAAGTGTGTAAGCACCCCAGCCGACAACAAATCCCAACGCTGCCGCGATCGGTCCCCAAATGGTGCCGCCCCACATCAGGAAAGGCATCAAGAATGGATAGATCGCAGTGACGATCAGCATCTTGGACGGCACACGATCCGAGTACAGGACCGGCGCCAATGCGACCAACAGCAGGATCAGCGATACAATCGGACGCCAGTACAGGTGGCTCGGGTAGAACCCGAACAGCAACTGCAACCAGCGGTCATTGATCACCGCCCAGCAGGCATGGCCATGGGTTGAACCCCAGGTGGCAATCATGATCTCGCGGCATTCGTTCAGCGAGTTGGCGTTCCAGACAGACTGAAAGATCCAAGGCAGAACGCCCGACAACACGTACCAGATCGCGTAAAGCGAAACCAACGTCAGGATCGAGTTAAACCAGCCTGAGAAGAGATTGTGCCTGATCCACCCTATTGCTCCGACTTCGGACGCTGGCGGGGCTTGTTCCGGCAACATTTCCGTGCGGACAAATGAAACATCACTCATATTACCGCTCCACCAGTTTGACACGGTTGTTGTACCAGTTCATCACCGCCGAAATACTCAGCGAGATGGCCAGATAGACCAGCATCAGCAGCAGAACGCATTCCAGCTCGCGGCCGGTCTGGTTCATGGTGATGCCACCCAGAGTCCCCGTGATGTCCATGTATCCGACCGCAATCGCCAGCGATGAGTTCTTGGTCAGGTTCAGATAGTTCGAGATCATCGGCGGGATGATCACCCGCAGCGCCTGAGGCAGGATAACCAGCCGCATGGTACGACCCGGACGCAAGCCCAGCGCAGACGCAGCTTCGGTCTGACCCTTGGAAATAGCCAGAATGCCGGCGCGTACGATCTCGGCAATGAAGGCCGCCGTATATAGCGACAAAGCCAGCCATAGCGCGATCAGAGAGTTGCGCATATGCGTGCCGCCTTTGAAATTGAATCCTTTCAATTCCGGGTATCCAAGGTGTAAGCCCAGTGCAGTCATCAGGATGATCATCGGGACGAACAGAATGCCCAGCTGGATATGCCAGATCTTAGGACGATCGCCGGTTGATTCCTGTGTGGCGGCGGCCCAGGCGGACACTTTGCGCATGGTAAAGATGCTGCCACCCAAAACGACCAGAAACGCGACAAGATCCAGCGAAATATCAAACCGAAGGCTTGATGTTCCGAACAAGTGGATATCGCCCAAACTACGCGAGAACAGGAACTCCGGGATATACACACCCCGATTGGTAACGGCGACGGTGTTGAACAGATCCATCGTTGCCGTGGGGTTATCACCTCGGAACGCATTAGGTGCGGGCAAGCCTTCGATCAAAATGGCCATGGCCAGAACGATCCACAGCAGGACAGGCACGTTACGGAAAATCTCGACATAGAAGGTCATGATACGCGCGACCAACCAGTTGTTCGACAGACGCAGCACGCCGACAAAAACGCCGACTATCGTCGCCGTGATACACCCGAGAACCGCAACAACCAGCGTGTTCAGCAAACCGATGAAGGCGGCGCGAAGATGGCTGTCCTGTGAGGTGTATTCCAGCAATCGCTGGTTAATGTCATAACTTGCGGATTCTGCAAAAAAACCGAATTCGACCGGTTTTCCCAACCCTTCAAGGTTTTGAATGGTATTTGAGATGATCCAGGCTGCCAGAAGCATGAAACCAATCAATGCAATGACCTGAATGGTCGCTGATCGGTACCGCGTATCGTAAAGGAGCATGGACAGCCGGAACTGCTCCTTCGGCGGGTCAGTGAGAGTCGTCATGACCTATGTATTTCCCCGTGCATCCCGTTTTTTGCCGGCGAAGTTGATCTTCGCTCAATCCATCCGGGAGTGTTTCTTATTTATGGAAAAAGGGCGCAGGTTGCCCCGCGCCCTTTCCCGTGGATTTTAGCGGAACGGCGGCGAATACAGCAGACCACCATCGGTCCACTGGGCATTCAGGCCGCGCGCAAGACCAATCGGAGTTTCTTCACCGATGTTCTTGGCAAACACTTCGCCGTAGTTACCACCCGCTTTGATGGCGTTTGCTGCCCAATCTGCGTTCAGACCCAGCATCTCGCCCAGAGTACCTTCGGTACCCAGCAGACGGTTTACTTCCGGGTTGTCGGTGCCAGCGCTCAGCTCGTCGATGTTTGCCGAGGTCACGCCCAGCTCTTCAGCCGAAACCAGTGCGTTCAGAGTCCAGCGGACAACGTCGCCCCACTCGTGATCGCCATGACGGACCAGCGGGCCCAGCGGCTCTTTCGAGATGATTTCAGGCAGCAGGACGTGATCACCGGGGTTTTCAAACGTGGCGCGGGTTGCAGCCAGGCCCGATGCGTCGGTGGTGTAAACGTCACATGCGCCAGCCAGATACTGCTGTTGCGCTTCGGCGTTGGTTTCGATCGGAACCGGCTCGTAGCTGATGTTGTTGGCACGGAAGAAATCGGCCAGGTTCAGCTCGGTGGTGGTGCCGGTTTGGATGCAGACGGTCGCGCCGTCCAGTTCTTTGGCCGAGCTTACGCCCAGTGCTTTTGGAACCATGAAGCCCTGACCGTCATAATAGTTGACGCCCACAAATTCGAACTTCAGGTCGACATCGCGGCTGAAGGTCCATGTGGTGTTACGTGCAAGCATGTCGATCTCACCCGAAGCCAGCGCAGTAAAGCGCGTCTTACCAGTGGTCGGCACAAACTCGACAGCGCTGGAATCGCCCAGAACGGCCGCAGCGACGGCACGGCAGACTGCGACGTCAAAACCTTGCCATTCGCCATTCGCGTCAGGCAGCGAAAAGCCGGCCAGTCCGGAGGACACGCCACAGTTCAGCTTGCCGCGCGCTTTGACGTCGTCAACAGTGCCCGCTGTCGCTGCCGCAGCAGCCAGACCGGCGACTGTGGCCACGCCCAAAATTACGGATTTTTTCATTTTTACCTCTTCCTGTTTACCCGCCCCTATTCCGGGACGGCTCTGTCCGGCACCTCTGGCACCAGAAAGGTTACTCCAAAGGTGTCTCCCCTTTAGTGGGCATGAGTTTGCTCGCATTCATAAACAAACGTCAAGGGTCGGATCAGGGAAAACGATGAGTCAATTCAGCGATGACCGGATCTGTGTCAAAAATTAATGCCCAATAGGCTCAGATAGAGATTTCGATGAACCGTTTAGCGTGTAGAAACGCAGCTTTTTTGATCTCGGCAACCGCGTGCGCCTCGTCATCGTGGCCCCATTGTTCGGTTTGCCAGGCCTCGTCGAGCCTTGAGATGTCCCAGATTTCGTCCGCCGCGCGCCAGTCCATGGCGGCGGCAAATCCCAGCACCAGTGAGCCGGACAGGCTGACCAGATCGTGAAAGGCGGCAAGCTGGAAGTCGTTGAATTCGTGTACGCGGCCTCGAAGTGTGCTGAGCGCTTCTGCAGACTGTGGCTGATGCAGCACACCAACCACAGGAACCAATCGCGCGGCCAGGGTTTCAGCTGCCCAATCCAGGGCCGGGTCCCACTGATCTGCCTGTCGCTGCTGCAACGTTTGCGGGTGTGTCGCCCGGTAACACAACAAATCCGAATCGCCGTAATCGGCCAGCATGTCCGCAACCTCGGCGTGCTGATGACGCACTTTGTCGATGGCCGCATTTGCAGACCGGGTAAACGGCATCAGGGTCGGATCGACCTCTTTTTCCTGCGCGTCCCATTCTGCCGCGACCGCGTCGGCCATCGCCTGCGTCGGCAAGATCAATGCGGCCTTGGCCGGTGTCTTGACCCGGCGACCGTCCAATTCGACCGTGTATCCGTCTTCCGCTTGGACAACCACGCTTGCGGTCCAAAATCGCTTGGGCTTCCAGTCGCTCATGTTTTCAAGTCCAGATATCATCCAGCGCACGGGGCAACTGGTCGAAAGTTTCAATTATACAGGCCGCGCCATTCAAGGCTGATCGGTCATGATATCCCCAGGATACGCCGATCCCTGTTACTCCGGCAGCCCGTGCCATATCCATGTCGAACCGGGTATCGCCAATCATCACCGTATCCGCCGCATCAACGCCCGTTTCAGAACGGGCCATGTCGATCATCGACGGATGCGGTTTCGAGGGGTGATGGTCCGCAACCTGCCGGGTAACGAAATAGCGCTCCAGGTCATGTGCTTCGATCAAGGCATCCAGACCGCGTTGGGATTTTCCGGTGGCCACACCCAGCAGCACCTCGGGGATGTCATGCAGGGTTTCGATTGCGTCCCGCGCACCGGGATAGAGCGGTGAGCTTGCGGCCCCCTGCTCCAAACGATTTGCGTGATAGGCCTGTTTGTAGCCCTCAACCAGATTGTGTTGAACCGTTTCGCTCTGCTCGGGCGCAAGCCGAGCCATGGCATTGGGCAAGGACAGACCGACGATGGACAAAATCGCCTTGCGGTCAGGGACCGTCAGGGACAGGGCCCCAAAACTGGCGGTCATCGCCGCGACAATGCTGCCCTGGCTGTCGACAAGGGTTCCGTCCACATCAAAAAGCACCAAACGCAAGGGTGCGCTCATTGCAGTTCCTCGAACGGATCTTCCGCGGCCAGATCTTCGGTCCAGCCGAACGTGTCCCAGCTGTGTTTCATATGCTCAGGCAGCGGAGCTTTGACGGTTATGGTCTTGCGCGTGACCGGATGCTGGAATGAGGCCTGCCGCGCGTGCAGGTGCAGCTTCTTGCTGATGACCCCGCCCAGTTGCGCGCCCCAGCCATCGCCCAGGTTTTCTTGCCCCGAGCCACCGTATTTGCCATCGCCAACGATTGGGTGACCGATCGCCGCCATATGCACCCTCAGCTGGTGCGTACGTCCGGTGATCGGCTCCATCGCCACCCACGAGGCGCGCCCGGCCACGCGATACAGCGTTGCATACAGCGTATGCGCCCGTTTCGCGCCCGGCGTGTCGTTGATTTCGTTCAGATGTACGGCGATCATCTTCTCGCCCTCACCCTGTTTACCGTGACCGGATGCCTTGACCAGTCCGGTCTTGATCTCGCCCAGATACGGGGTCGGCACGCCAGCAACCAGCGCCCAATAGATCTTGCGTGTATCGCGATGCCGGAAGGCAGCTGTCAGCCCCTTGGCGGCCTCGCGGGTGCGGGCCATCAGCAATACACCCGATGTGTCCTTGTCCAAGCGGTGCACGAGGCGCGGATTTTCGTCATAGCCAAAGCGCAGAGCCTCGGACAGACCGTCCACGTGGCGGGTCTGGCCGCTGCCGCCCTGCACTGGAAGACCTTGTGGCTTGTTCAGGGCCAGAACATGTTCGTCGCGATAGATCACGCAAGACTGGATCATCTTGGCATCGGCATCCGAGATGCCTCGTTTGACTGCAACCGGCTTGTGATCAGCATCCGGCAAGGGTGGCACGCGTACGACCTGCCCGACCTCAAGCCGAGTCGAGGCTTTGACCCGCCCGCCTTCCACGCGCACCTCACCTTTGCGGCACATCTTTTCGATGCGGCCCTGGCTGACATGCGGGAACAGGCGGCGCAGCCACCGATCCAGCCGCTGGTCGCCATCCCCCTCTGCCACGGTGATCAATTGTACGCCACTCATACCGATATCCCCTTCACGCGGCGGTTCCGCGCGGATTGTGTACCCTCAGGTGCCTTAGAAAACATGCGCGTCTGTGGCGTGCCGCACGGCAAGAGTCAAGCCAGCGCTAGGATCTGTTCCGCTGCGACCGAAGCTTGGCAAAGTAGTCCAGCCGCTTTTTTAGTTCCCGCTCAAAACCACGTTCCACGGGTTGATACAGCTCGGGCCGTTCCATTCCATCGGGAAAATAGTTCTGACCCGAAAACCCATCCTCTGCATCATGATCATAGGCATAGCCGGCGCCATAGCCCTGATCTTTCATCATCGACGTCGGCGCGTTCAGGATATGCTTTGGTGGCGGTTCGCTGCCCGATTGCTTAGCCAGCCTCATGGCGGCTTTGTAGCCCACATAAGCGCCGTTCGATTTAGGAGCCAAAGCCAGATAGACCAGCGCCTGCGCGATGGCCAGCTCACCTTCGGGGCTGCCCAGGCGTTCGTAGGTTTCCCACGCGTGCAAGCAGATCGACTGCGCCTGCGGATCGGCGAGACCGATGTCTTCGACCGCCATCCGCGTGATCCGCCGTGCAAGATATCGTGGATCTTCTCCACCTGTCAGCATCCGCGCAAACCAGTAAAGCGCCGCATCCGGGTCAGATCCGCGTACGGACTTATGCAGGGCCGAGATCAGATTATAATGCTCGTCCCCCGACTTGTCGTATTTGGCCGCACGGCGCATCAGCCGCGTGGACAGCGCGTCGAGGTCCAGAGGTGGATCCACTGCCCAAGCCGCCACCTGTTCGATCAGGTTCAACAGCGCGCGACCGTCACCATCCGCCATCTCTTGCAAACCTTCTCGAGCCGCGCCTGTCAGTGGCAGGGCGCGGTCGAGTTCCATCTCTGCGCGCTGGGTCAGACGTTCCAGATCCGCAAGGCTAAGCCGCTCAAGGACAAGAACCTGTGCTCGACTAAGCACAGCGGCGTTCAGTTCAAAGGACGGGTTCTCGGTCGTGGCCCCGACCAGCAGGATAGTCCCATCCTCCATATGCGGCAGGAACCCGTCCTGTTGCGCTTTGTTGAAGCGGTGAATCTCGTCGACAAACAGCAACGTGCCCTGCCCGTTCTGCCGACGGATCTTTGCCGCCTCAAACACTTTCTTCAGGTCCGGCACACCGGTGAAAATCGCGCTGATCTGAACGAAATGCAGGTCGGTTTCCTGCGCCAGCAAACGTGCAATGGTGGTTTTACCAACGCCCGGCGGGCCCCAGAAAACCAAACTGGACAGGCTACCCGAGGCTAACATGACCCCCAGCGGGGCGTCCGGGCCCAGTACCTGCTGCTGTCCGATGACCTCGGCCAACGACTGCGGGCGCAGTCGGTCCGCTAAAGGGCGGTGCGGGTTTGGCGCGGGCGCGGTCGCCCCGGAATCGAACAGATCGCTCATTGAGTTACAGCCGGAACCGCAGAGATACGGCCTGTCCACCCCGCAGAACATCCAAATTCAATCTGCGCCCCGGATCGGTCATCGCATCCACCACGTCTTTAGGATGTTGGACTTCCGTTCCGTTGATACTTAGGACCACGTCACCAGCGCGCAATCCGGATCGTCCACCGTACCGGTCTGCGTCCACAATCACCACGCCAGTTTGCGACAGCAAAAGCCCCATCTGGGTAATGATCGCAGGGTTGATGCGCGACACCTTCAGGCCCGGCATCACGGTGCTATCGTTCAGAACGGTTTCATCAGCCGGTGGAGTTTCCGGGACCTTGATCAGGGCAACCTCGATATCCGCACTGTCGTGACCCCGCAGCCGGGTCAGCACCGAAGTGCCACCGACGCCGGCGACGGACATGCGGAACTTCATCTCGGCTGGGGAATTCACCTCATCCCCATCCACATGGGTCACCACATCCCCCACGCGCAGCCCTGCCTCACCCAGTGGACTCAGGGCGTGCAGGTCCGAGATCACAACACCCATAGGGAATACCAACCCCAGAGATTCGGCGATATCCGCACTCATGTGCTGACCAGCGACCCCGGCCCACGGACTGACAAAGCTGTCGTTCCCGGCCTTGGCCTGGCGCAAAAATTCGGCCACCAGATTTGCCGGGATCGCAAACCCGATACCGTTGGAGCCGCCTGATCGCGTCAGGATCGAGGTGTTAATCCCGATCAGATCGCCATTCACGTCGATCAGCGCCCCGCCGGAATTGCCAGGATTGATCGCGGCGTCGGTCTGAATGAAGTACCCACGTGCATTACCCGTTGCCGTCCCAGTCCGCGCCAGACCTGAGATGATCCCGGAAGACACGGTTTGGCCGACACCAAACGGGTTGCCAATCGCCAGTGTCAGTTCTCCCACCTCGACATGGTCGGAATCGCGAAAGTTCAGATGCGGCAGGTCTTTGGCCTCTTCCAACCGCAGTATCGCAATGTCGCTTTCCTTGTCCCCCAACACCACTTGTGCCGAATACTCACGCCGATCGGTTGTCACGACGCGGATTTCGGTGGCAGTTCCAACAACGTGGTAGTTCGACACCACATAGCCGTCCGCAGACAGAATGACGCCAGAGCCCAGCGAGTTCTGAACCCTTGGGCGCGGTTCGGCAAATCCCCTGCCAAAGAACTCCTCAAAAAACGGGTCCGAGAAAAACGGATTGGCCCGGCCCTGCCTTACGATCTTGGCATAGATATTGACGACTGCGGGTGAGGCCTGTTTCACCACCGGCGCGAAACCAAGGCTGATTTCGGCCTGCGATGTTGGCACCTTTGTTTCAGCATTTGCTGACACTGCAAGCGTCGCCAGCATCAGAGAACAGAGAACTTTCCGCATGATCCATCCGTCGGTTAATCGCCTATCGGATATGCGTCTACATGGGCCGTAATGCAAGCATCCGTTCAGCGCGTTGGAGGCGTCAATCCAACGGAGCGTGCAGCCGCGTGCCTTCCGTGATGATCCCGCCACGCTGGCCCACCTCAATCGTGCCATAACGTTGCCTGAAAACTTCGGGCAATTCGCGGTCTCCTTTCGGCGACAGCCAAAGCCTCAGCAAATGGCGTCGCTCTGCCGGGTCAGGCCAGTCCACGAACCCGGTCCGGTCGTGCAGTTGCGAATGGTTGTACACGAACTGCATGTCACCCGGTTGCAGCCGCATGGAAAGACAGAGGTCGGGATCATTCGCCAGCGCATCAAACCGATCCAGCGCCTCAATGTGATCCGGTGTCAGCCGCATCGCTTCAGGAAATCGTTGCGCACTGTCGATATACTGCCTTTGGTAGAACACCGTCAGCTTACCATCGTGCCAGGAGAACGGCGGGATCGACATAAAAGGTTCCATGCCGTCCGGCACTTCCCCTCGTCGGTCGGTCGCTATTGGGTCAAACAACCGTTCCAGCATTTCCGGGCATTCTGACCGCATCCTATTAAAGATCGTCTCGGCACTGACCAGCAGCGAATCTCCGCCCTCCTTAGCCTCGCGCAGGCACAGCAGACCGACGATATCGGCGCTGTCGGTGTGAAATGTCTGGCGCTCATGCGTTTGATAGATCCGAGTTTTCGGATCGTTCGCATCTGCCCCGATGTCGCGCACATGCCCCAAAATGTGTCCCTGCGCGTTCTGTGACCGGGCCGAGCCTAGATGAGCACCGACGCCGCAGAAAATCGTGGCCGCGACCTGTTGCGTATAATTCTGCACCGGAAGGCCACGGATCACTTCGAAACCGATCCCGTTGATCAGCTTCTCTCGCAGGCTTGCCAGATGCCGGTCAAACCTTTTTAGGGGAAAAGCGGGTTTTGTGATCTCACCGATATCTCTTTCGAGGCTCAGGTAGTGACGGGCAGCTCGCTCAAGATCCTCGACGTCGTCCGCCGTCAGATCAATGATCCATTCACTCCGACGCGTACGCATGTCCTGACCGGTCCAGACAGACGGTCCCGTGAGTTCGTTCGGTAATTTAGTTGGGATTGCCATCATCCGTCCTCCACGCTCATCATGCAGCATGATCTGTGAGGTTCGGGGATTCATCAACGGATATCGCCGAAAATGCTCTACCCGCGACGCCAAGGGGCCAAAAAGAAAAAACCCCCGCGTCCGAAACGCGGGGGTTTGAATTCAGAAAGCCGGGCTTTCTTATTCTTCGTCTGCGGCCTCTTCGGCGGCAACGCGGGCTTTGTCAGCCGCGCCTTTGGCGTCCAGATCACGATCAACGAATTCGATGATCGCCATCGGTGCCATGTCGCCATAGCGGAAGCCTGCTTTCAGGATACGGACGTATCCGCCCTGACGCTCGGCGTAGCGGGGGCCCAGGATTTCGAACAGCTTTGCGACGTCTTTGTCTTCTTTCAGCTGCGATGCGGCCTGACGGCGGGCGTGCAGGTCGCCGCGCTTGCCCAGAGTGACCAGCTTTTCGATGATCGGGCGCAGTTCTTTTGCCTTGGGCAGAGTTGTTTTGATCTGCTCATGTTCGATAAGCGAGCCAGCCATGTTCGCAAACAGAGCCTTGCGGTGCTCATGAGTACGGTTCAGGCGGCGGTAACCACGTGCGTGACGCATTTTCTAGTTCCTTCTTCAGCGTTTTGCTTTGTCTGGCCGGCGATGCGTGTCACCGGCTCTCCTTGGGGCGGAAGTGCCCGTATTGTCCCCGGAAAGCCCGGGCATTGGGGAAGACGCGCTTAGAACGCGTCTTCGAATTTCTTCGCCAGATCCTCGATGTTGTCGGGCGGCCAATCCTCGACATCCATGCCGAGGTGCAGACCCATGCCGGACAGCACTTCCTTGATCTCGTTCAGCGACTTGCGGCCGAAGTTCGGGGTGCGCAGCATCTCGGCTTCGGTCTTCTGGATCAGATCGCCGATGTAAACGATGTTGTCGTTCTTCAGGCAGTTTGCCGAACGCACCGACAATTCCAGCTCGTCTACTTTCTTCAGCAGAAGCGGATTGAACTCTAGACCATCGTCTTCGTCCTGACGACCAGCCGCTTCGGGCTCGTCGAAGTTGACGAAGATCGACAGCTGATCCTGCAGAATACGGGCGGCAAAGGCCAGCGCGTCTTCCGGGGTGATCGAACCATCAGTTTCGATCTTCAGGGTCAGTTTGTCATAGTCCAGAACCTGACCTTCACGAGTTGGCTGAACGTCGTAGGCAACCTTTTTGACCGGCGAATAGATCGCGTCAATCGGGATCAGACCGATAGGCGCATCTTCCGGCTTGTTCTTCTCAGCCGAAACATAGCCCTTACCGGTGTTGACGGTCAGTTCCATGAACAGGTCGGCGCCATCGTCCAAGTGACAGATGACGTGATCGCGGTTCAGAACCTCGATACCGGCGCTTTCGCTGATGTCACCTGCGGTAACAACGGCGGGACCTTTGGCATTGATCGACAGGCGCTTGGGGCCTTCGACTTCCATCCGCAGGGCAACCTGCTTGAGGTTCAGGATGATGTCAGTGACGTCTTCACGAACGCCAGCGACGCTCGAGAATTCGTGCAATACGTTGTCGATCTGGACGCTAGTGATGGCCGCACCTTGAAGCGAGCTCATCAGGACGCGACGCAGCGCGTTGCCCAGCGTCAGACCAAAGCCACGCTCCAGCGGTTCAGCAACCAGGGTTGCCTGACGCGCAGGGTCGTTGCCCGGCTTGCCTTCCAGCTGTGTCGGCTTGATCAATTCAGCCCAATTCTTATGGATCATGTAATCCCTCCATTCCTGTCCGCGCCCCATGACCAACAAGGTGCAGACGCCCGAGGTTCAAAATGACGTGCTGGGGCCGTGCGAAAACACAGCCCCAGCTCAATTCAAAATCGCTTAGACGCGGCGGCGCTTCGGCGGGCGGCAACCGTTGTGAGCAATCGGTGTCACGTCACGGATCGACGTGATGTTGAAGCCCACAGCAGCCAGCGCGCGCAGAGCCGATTCACGACCCGAACCGGGGCCCTGAACTTCGACTTCCAGCGTCTTGACACCGTGATCCTGCGCCTTCTTGCCTGCATCTTCTGCAGCCATCTGAGCGGCGTAGGGTGTCGATTTACGCGACCCTTTGAAACCCATGGTTCCTGCCGAAGACCATGCAATGGCGTTGCCTTGCACGTCCGAGATCAGGATCTTGGTGTTGTTGAAGGTCGAATTCACATGGGCGACGCCTGATGCGATATTCTTGCGCTCTTTTTTCTTGGTACGAGTCTTTTCGCGTGCCATCAGTCAGACCCTCCTTATTTCTTCTTACCGGCAATGGCCTTTGCGGGGCCTTTGCGGGTACGAGCATTGGTATGGGTACGCTGACCGCGAACGGGCAGGTTACGACGGTGACGCAGACCGCGGTAGCAGCCCAGGTCCATCAGGCGCTTGACGTTCATCTGAACTTCGCGGCGCAGGTCACCTTCAACGGTGAAGTTTGCGTCGATATGCTCGCGGATGGCCAGAACTTCGGCGTCGGACAGTTCATTGACGCGACGGGTCGCGTCGATGCCTACGGCTTCGCAGATCGCTTTGGCCGAAGTGTTTCCGATACCGGTGATATATGTGAGGGCGATAGGTACCCGCTTTGCAGTCGGGATGTTTACGCCGGCAATACGTGCCACGTGTCACTTTCCTTTTTTGTTGCGGTTCCGTAGCTCCGGAACCTTTTTTCACAACACTCGATCTTGGCAGTGACGCCAGAGGATCCAGTATTATTCGAGGTGGTCGGGGCATCCGGAACGAATCCCGCATGCGGTCGTGATTCCCGTTAGGGATGGGGGTCGATATGGGCTTTTCCCGCTCAGGTCAAGGGCAGAAATGGATCAGCCGTTTCCGACGTCGACGCCACCATCCAAAACCTGCGAAATCTCGTTTTGAACGGCGTCAATTTCACCCAGGCCGTCAACCCAGGACAGGTTGCCCTTGGCATAGTAATAGCCGATCAGCATCGAGGTCTTTTTGTAGTACTCCATCAGACGGGTCTTGAGGCTCTCCTCATTATCGTCTGCGCGACGTTTGAAGTCGTTCTCTTTGCCGCAGTTGGTGCATTTTCTGTCCGCCGGGATCGGCTTGGTGACGTCATTGTAGACCTCGCCGCAGCCACCACAGGTCGAGCGTGCGGTGATCCGTTCGACCAGCGCGTCATCGTTGACTTCCATCGCGATGACCGCGTCCAGCGTTTCGCCGGTGCTGTTCAGCAGATCTCCCAACGCGTCAGCCTGTGCCAGCGTGCGAGGGAAACCGTCGAAGATGAAACCGCCCTTGGCACCCTGTTCCAGCTTTTCACGGATCAGGCCGATGACAATCTCGTCGGTTACCAGCTCACCCTTGGCCATCACTTCAGCCACGCGGTTGCCCATTTCGGTCCCGCTGTCCTTGGCTTCTCGTAGCATGTCACCGGTGCTCAGTTGCACCATGCCGCGCGTTTCTACCAGGTGACGCGCTTGCGTTCCTTTGCCCGCACCCGGCGGGCCCAACAAAATGATGTTCATCGACGAGCGGGTCCCTTCCTGCCGCGTTTCTTGCTTTTTCCGCGCAGCTGGGACTTTTCGATAAGCCCTTCGTATTGATGCGCCAGCAAATGGCTCTGGACTTGCTGGATCGTGTCCATGGTCACAGAGACGATAATCAGAACCGAGGTGCCGCCGAAGTAGAACGGGATGGCGAATTGGTTCCGCAGAATTTCAGGCAGCAAACATACCAGCGCCAGATAGGCCGAACCCAGAACCAGCACGCGGTTGACCACGTATTCCAGATACTCGGCGGTTTTCTTGCCGGGGCGAATGCCAGGCACAAAACCATTCTGCTTTTTCAGGTTGTCCGCAACATCATCCGGTTTGAACGAGACGTTGAACGTGTAGAAATAGGCGAAGAATACGATCATCGACGCGAAGAACAGCAGATACAGCGGCTGACCGGGGCCAAAGTTGGCCAGCAGCCAAGACATGACCGGCCCGTTTGTGGCACCCGACGAGAAGGTCGAGATCGTCACCGGCAGCAACAGCAACGAGCTGGCAAAGATCGCCGGGATAACGCCCGCCGGGTTCACCTTGACTGGCAGGTGGCTGGAGCCGCCCTCGTATACCTTCATGCCGGCCTGGCGGCGCGGGTATTGAATGTGGATCTTGCGCAGCGCGCGTTCCATGAACACCACGAAGGTGATGACCACGATAACCATGACAATCACACCGATGATCACGGCGGGGCTGATTGCACCCGAGCGACCCGACGCAAAGAACTGCGCCAGAGCGGCCGGAACCTCGGCAATAATGCCGACGAAGATGATCAGAGAGATACCGTTGCCGATGCCGCGCGCGGTGATCTGTTCACCCAGCCACATCAGGAACATCGTACCGCCAACCAGAGTGATCATGGTCGACATGCGGAAGAAAAGCCCAGGGTCGGTGGCCAGATCGCCCGATTCCAGCGAAACCGCCAGACCATAGGCCTGAACAGTGGCCAAGGCCACGGTGCCGAAACGGGTGTACTGGTTGATTTTCTTGCGCCCCTGCTCGCCCTCTTTCTTGAGCTGTTCGAGCGCGGGAACCATGGATGTCAGCAGTTGCACGATGATCGAGGCTGAAATGTAAGGCATGATGCCGAGGGCAAAGATACCCATCCGCCCCAGCGCCCCGCCGGTGAACATCGAAACCATGCCGCCGATGCCCTGCCCCGCTTGTTCCATGAACTCGCGCAGTGCTTGTCCGTCGATCCCCGGCACCGGAATGAAGGTGCCCAGACGATAGACGATCAGCAATGCAAGCGTGAACAGGATGCGGTTGCGCAGATCGGTGGCTTTACCAAGGGCAGACCAGCTTGTGTTGGCTGCCATTTGTTCTGCTGCTGATACCATAAATCGGTCTCTCTTATGAAAACACCGCCCGGAACCGTTTTCCGGCTCGGGCGGCGTCTTGGAAAACTCTGAGGTCTATGTAAGCGGGTCTTCGCCCGCTCACAAGCGCTTACTCTGCCGCAGCAGCTTTTGTGACCGTAAGTGAGCCGCCCGCTTTCTCAACTGCTTCAACAGCAGCTTTCGAAGCACCGGTGACTTCCAGGTTCACTTTCGCGCTGATTTCGCCCTTTGCCAGAACGCGGATACCGTCCAGTTTGCGACGGACCAGACCGGATGCAACCAGTGCATCTTCGGTGATCGCAGCTTTGGCGTCCAGCTTGCCGGCGTCGACGAATTTCTGGATCAGGCCCAGGTTGATAACGGCGAATGCCTTGCGGTTCGGCTTGTTGAAGCCGCGCTTGGGCAGACGCTGATACAAAGGCATCTGGCCGCCTTCGTAACCGTTGATGGCCACACCCGAACGGGATTTCTGGCCTTTGATACCACGGCCACCCATTTTACCTTTGCCGGAACCCGGACCACGGCCAACGCGAGTGCGTTTCGGTGTGGCGCCAGGATTGTCGCGCAGTTCGTGCAGTTTCATTTCGCTTCTCCTTAGCCGGAAATGACCCGCGAAGCGTGATGGGTCAGACACGGCATTTCTTGGTTTTGATTCGTATGGCGCAAAGCCACCGCAGGCGTATAGGACTGTTGGGACAAGTTGGCAAGCCCACAGCCCCTAGACGTCATTCGTCAGACACGTCGACAAGGTCGTTTGTTGCGGCTTTTGTCTGCAGGGGCGCTGCGTGCGGGTCGATCCCATGCTTTTCGACCAACCGGCCAACCATACTTTCCGGATGCGGGATTCCATTGAACCTATTGCGTATGAACGAACGCATGCGCCGTCCGTAGAAATGGATCGACATGGTGTTCTCAGTAAGGAACCGCTCGGCATTTCCGTTGGGCCGCATCATTGCCCGCCGATCCTTGTATGTTACAGGGTACAAAACGTCCTGGGGTTGGGAAAATCGCGCCTCATTATTGTCCCGCAAAAGCCAGGTCAGGGCGCGTGGGCCCCAAATGCCCCACGGCATATCGCTTGCGTGCGGCGTTTCACCAGCCAAGGCCATGTCAATAAGCGGCCGCCGTTGCTTGGGCGACAGCCAATGCGGAATGCGACAAGGGTGATTGGTGTAATCGATCAAATCATACAGCGTTGCGCTGTCCGCAGGCAAAGCCAACACCCCACCGTTGATTTCGTGCGCGGCTAGCCAACCATGCAAATGACCGTTTTCAGTTGTAAAGGGTTTGACGCAATACGCGTCGGTATCGGCCCAGATTATGTCCGGCACTTTCGCCAGCATCTGCACGCGAAACTTGTCGGAATGCAGCGCGGGACTGCCCGTGCGCTTGTGTAGGATCACCTCATCATCCGCCAGTACCTCCCGCGCGTCACGCACTTCGACACCCTCGGGGATGTTTGTGACCGGCCCGTAAGTATAGAGGCGAACATGTTGACCGACATCCAGGAATGATTTGATGCACAACTGCTCGAGAAAGCTGAGAGGGCCTTCAATCCAAAGCATGCCAACCTGATACTCTTTCACCGGATCCGACCCTTCATGTTGTTCTTGGTTGCGGCTCCGACAGGCGCCCAACTGCGTGTTTGGCCCATTTCCCGCAGGGTCGCAACGGTTGGAGCTAATTTCCTGTCGACTGTGCCAAGAGCACCCCGGAATCAAAAGAGACGCCCTCAGGCGTCTCTTGGTCAGGTTGTCGGTAAGGTCACGAACAGTAAACGTGGTCCCGAGCGATGTCCTTAATATCGCAGCGGCGAACACCGATGTCGTCCAGTTCACGATCTGTCAGACTCTGCAATTCCGAATAAGTCTGATCATACTGAGCACGCAGGGCATTTGCCTCTTTGACGCGCTGGAAAAAGTTCGCGATGCGGGCGCTCAGGCCAAAGCCGTCGCGGGAATATGTAGCTGTGTGAGCCATGGTGTATTTCCTTTCTCTGCCCGGGGCGAATTCCCCGGAAACTGTTTGCGTTCCTTGTTTGGACAGGCCTGAGATAGGTCCAGGCGATATCGCTAACAACCGAAGTTTCGGTCTAGCCGTTATGCATCTATTGAATAGCTGAGCAGCAGGGATCGATGCTGCGAGACCGATAGCATGCGATGAAACGGCGGCTACGGTCAAAGCCTGGTCCAGCTACTTTCCCGCACGTCTTCTGCGGGCAGTCATCGCCCGGCCGTCGCGTATACTCAGCCCCATCAGCGTCAGGTTGGCTGCCCCCGCGAGCAACTCAACGACCTGCACAGAGTAAAAACTGGCATCGAAGTCCCCTGCGTTTGCTTTTGAGCTGAGATAGATTGCGGCGGGAACAAGGATCAACAGGCCGTTCATCGCGATGATCGGCATTCGCTTCTTCTTGGCAAGCGCCCGCGCGTCCTTGCGTCGACGCCCAAGGGACATGCCGGATGCACCCACGATCACCATCGCGGGCACTAGGATAAACAGCCCACTGACGATCATGGACTTTACGGCCGCGACAGTGGCATGGGTCGCAAAGAACTCGCTGTACAAAGTGGATGTCCAGAACATGAATATTGTCAGGAATCCTATTATACCGGCGATGGGGTGAATTGATTTTATCATGTGCCTACTCCGCTTTTGGCATCAGGCGACGCAGTGGTTTTCGACTGTGAGTTTTCTTAGAAGATGTGGACGTGCCACGGCGCTTTCGGGATAGTCTGCAATTCGACGCTGGAACTCTGGGTGGGTGAAGGCGTCGCGAAAGCTTTTGACGTCCTGCCAGATCGCATAATTCACGAAGGTCGAGCTGCCAGCGATCCCCTGATGAAGCTGGGTCGAGATGTATCCCGGCTGGAACTTCATGAAGTCCGCATCGTGTGCCCAGGCCTTCAACAGCGCCTCTTCGTCTTTCGCGTCCACCGTAAAAACGTTGATCAGCACCACGGGGCCTTCCTCGGCCTGCATCTGATCAGCCAGTGTGACGACCTTATCCATCTCTTCGATATGAGCCATTTCGATTCCTCTTCATTCACTTGTATAGCTTGCTATATATTATTGCATAGCTTGCTATTCAAGTGTAAATCTCAAGCATGGATTTCGAAAAAGAGAACTCGGCCGGATATCTGGTCAATCACATGGCGCGATTGTTCGCGAAAGAGCTGCAACACCACATTGCGCCTTTGGGCATCGTTGTTGGACAGTTCCCAGTCTTACTGGAGCTTTGGCTCAAAGACGGAGTCACCCAAAAGGATCTGCTGGCCAAGATTGACGTCGAACAGGCGACCCTGGCCAACACGCTCAACCGTATGGAGCGCGACGGCTTGATCAAAAGAACGAAAAACCCCGCTGACGCCAGGGCTCAGTTGATCTGGTTAACCGAAAAGGCCGTCGCGCTTAGAAACAGCGCCTATGAGTCGGCCCAGAACGTGAATTCCCAAGCCTTGCAAGTTCTGACTGAGCCTGAGCGGGCGCAGTTCATGGATTATATGCGGCGGGTAATAAGCGGAATACGTACAAGTTGAACTAAAACCACATCGGGTGAGGCGACAGTCAACACTGCCCTTAGACAAAAAAACGCCCCCGAACTGATCGGAGGCGTTTCTAGCTCTTAGAAGCAAGGCGCTTAGCCGCGCTCTTCGATGATCTCAACCAGATGCGGGATCTTGTTGACCATGCCGCGCACCGAGGGGGTATCCTCAAGCTCGCGGGTTTTGTGCATCTTGTTCAGGCCCAGGCCGATCAGAGTTGCGCGCTGTTCAGCGGGGCGACGGATCGGGGAACCGATTTGCTTGACGACGATGGTTTTTGCCATGGGTCGCTCTCCTTATGCTTCTGCTTCAGCAGCAGCTGGTGCTTCGTCCCGCTTGGGCAGGATGTCAGCAACCTTTTTGCCACGACGCTGGGCAACCGAACGCGGGCTCTGCTCTTTCTGCAGGCCGTTGATGGTGGCGCGGATCATGTTGTACGGGTTCTGCGAG
This sequence comes from Ruegeria sp. CDSA246, assembly GCF_059611225.1. NCBI lineage: Bacteria > Pseudomonadati > Pseudomonadota > Alphaproteobacteria > Rhodobacterales > Roseobacteraceae > Ruegeria > Ruegeria sp. CDSA246. The sequence goes on from NZ_JBXWPD010000019.1 coordinate 47,292, forward strand.
CCCAACGACTTGGACACAACGTCCTTTACGCCCAGCATTTCGAACACGGCACGCATCGGACCACCGGCGATGATACCGGTACCTTCAGGTGCGCTGCGCATAACCACTTTACCGGCGCCATGACGGCCTTCGATGTCGTGGTGCAGGGTACGACCTTCGCGCAGTTGCACGCGGATCATCTGACGCTTGGCTTGTTCAGTCGCTTTGCGGATGGCTTCAGGTACTTCTTTCGCTTTACCTTTGCCAAAGCCGACGCGGCCTTTCTGATCGCCTACGACCACCAGAGCGGCGAAGCCAAAGCGCTTACCACCTTTTACGGTTTTCGATACGCGGTTGATCGCTACCAGACGATCTGCGAATTCCGGAGTTTCGTCGCGGTCACGTCCACGGCCCCGGCGGTTATCACGTTCTGCCATTTTGGCATCCCTTTTTTTGGTGACGCTTGCGGCGTCGTTTGTTCAATCCAAGTGGGCCTCGGCATTGCCAAGGCCCCCGGATCATCGGGGCGGATCGAAACCCGCCCGCAAGTCTTAGATCTTCAGACCACCTTCACGCGCAGCGTCGGCGACAGCCTTCACTTTGCCGTGGAACAGGAAGCCGCCACGATCGAAATAGGCCTCTTCGACGCCTGCCTTCTTGGCACGCTCGGCGATGGCCGCGCCCACTTTGGTGGCCGCTTCGACGTTGTTCTTGCCAACAACACCCAGATCTTTTTCTAGGGTCGAGGCCGAGGCCAGGGTCACGCCACGTACGTCGTCGATCAGCTGAACAGAGATGTTCTTGTTCGAACGGTGTACGGACAAACGCGGACGACCCGCGTTGACCTTGCGAAGTTTGTTCCGAACGCGCAGGCGGCGCTTCAGAAACAGGGTTCTTTTGCTGTTTGCCATTGTTTGCGTCCTTACTTCTTCTTGCCTTCTTTGCGGAAGATGAACTCGCCCTTATAGCGGATGCCTTTGCCCTTATAGGGCTCGGGACGGCGCCATTCGCGGATTTTCGCCGCGACTTCGCCCACCTGCTGCTGGTCGTTACCTTCCACAATGATCACGGTCTGCTTCGGCGCGGTGATGGTGACACCTTCCGGAGCGACGAAATCAACGTCATGGCTGTAGCCCAGGTTCAGCTTCAGGGTGTTGCCCTGCATCTGAGCCCGGTAACCAACACCCTGGATCTCCAGCTCTTTCTTGAAGCCTTCGGTCACACCGGTCACCAAGTTTGCGACCATTGTGCGGCTCATGCCCCACTGCTGGCGCGCGCGCTTGGACATACCGCGAGGGTTGATCTGAACCACGTTATCTTCGACCGACAGCGTAACGTCGTCGGTCGCAGTGAAGCTGCGGGCGCCTTTCGGGCCTTTGACTTCGATGGTCTGGCCGGAAACCGAGGCAGTTACGCCGCTGGGCAATTCGACCGGACGTTTACCAATACGAGACATTGACAGACCTCCTTAGAAGACGGTGCAGAGCACTTCGCCACCAACATTGTTGGAGCGTGCGTTCTGGTCCGACATCACACCTTTCGGAGTGCTGACAATCGACACACCCAGACCCTGACGGACCTGCGGGATGTCATTGACGCCCATGTATACGCGACGACCGGGCTTCGAGACCCGCTTCAGTTCGCGAATGACAGGGGTGCCTTCGTAGTATTTCAGGCTGATTTCGATGGCCGGATGACCGTTTTCACCGGTCGTCGCTTCGTAGCCACGGATGTAACCTTCGTCCGCCAGCACGTCCAGAACCCAACCGCGCAGCTTGGAAGCCGGGGTGGAAACGGTGGACTTGCCACGCATTTGCGCGTTGCGGATACGGGTGAGCATATCGCCGATAGGATCGTTCATATCATTCTCTCCCTTACCAGCTCGATTTCACCATGCCGGGGATCTGACCAGCAGAACCCAGCTCGCGCAGCGCGATACGGCTGACCTTCAGCTTACGGTAGTAAGCGTGGGGACGACCGGTCAGCTGACAGCGGTTGTGCAGACGAGTAGCCGAGCTGTTGCGCGGCAGTTTCGCCAGTTTCAGACGCGCTTTGAAGCGCTCTTCCATCGGCTTGCTCTCGTCATTCGCGATTTCTTTCAGCTCGGCACGCTTTGCGGCATATTTGGCCACCAGGCGTTCGCGCTTCTTCTCGCGTTCGATCATTGCTTTTTTAGCCATGTCTCAATCCTCCCGGCGCTTACGCGTTGAACGGCATGTTGAAAGCTTTCAACAGTGCCTTTGCTTCAGCGTCGGTTTTCGCTGTGGTGGCAATTACGATGTCCATGCCCCAGACTTCGTCAACTTTGTCGAAGTCGATTTCCGGGAACACGATGTGCTCTTTCATGCCCATGGCAAAGTTGCCCTGACCATCGAAAGACGGCTTCACGCCGCGGAAGTCACGGATCCGTGGCATCGCGATGGTGATCAGACGATCCAGGAATTCGTACATCCGGTCACCGCGAAGGGTCACTTTCGCGCCCAGCGGCATGTCTTCACGGACGCGGAAGCCAGCGATCGACTTCTTCGCCTTGGTCGAAACAGCCTGTTGACCAGCAATCGCAGTCAGATCCTCGACAGCAGCTTTTGCTTTCTTCGAATCTTTGACCGCTTCGGCACCACAACCGATGTTCAGAACGATTTTGTCCAGCTTGGGCAGCTGCATGTCGTTCTTGTAGCCGAACTCTTCTTTCAGAGCGGCACGGATGGTTTCAGCGTACTGAGCTTTCAGACGCGGGGTGTAGGTTGCGTTATCAAGCATCGATCACGTCCCCCGTGGTCTTGGCGAAGCGCACTTTCTTGTCACCTTCCATGCGGAAGCCAACGCGGGTTGCTTTACCGTTTTTGTCCAACAGAGCCAGGTTCGACAGCTCAATCGGGTTTGCCTGAGGCAGGCGACCACCCTGGCTGTTCTGGGTCTGGCGGGTGTGACGGATGGCGATGTTGATGCCATCGACAACAGCTTTACCGGCTTTAGGGTCAACCGAGGTGATAGTACCCTCTTTGCCCTTGTCCTTGCCGGCTAGCACGACGACCTTGTCGCCTTTGCGGAGTTTAGCAGCCATGATTACAGCACCTCCGGAGCCAGCGAGATGATTTTCATGAAGTTCTTGCCACGCAGTTCACGAACAACGGGGCCAAAGATACGGGTACCTACCGGCTCGTTGTTGTTGTTCAGGATGACGGCGGCGTTGCGATCGAAACGGATCGCGGTGCCGTCTTCGCGACGGACTTCTTTGGCGGTGCGTACGACGACGGCCTTACGGACGTCACCTTTCTTTACGCGGCCGCGCGGGATGGCTTCCTTCACCGAGACGACAATGATGTCGCCGACGGAGGCGTATTTACGCTTGGAACCACCCAGGACCTTGATGCACTGAACTCGGCGTGCGCCGGAGTTGTCAGCGACATCCAGATTGGTCTGCATCTGGATCATGTGGTTTCTCCCGACCTGTGGGGGCTGGTCTGGTTAGATCCCCCAGGGTTTCGACAAATGGAAAAATCCTGAAAGCTTACGCTTCCAGAACTTCCCAACGTTTCGTCTTCGATTTCGGCGCGCATTCGATGATGCGAACAGAGTCACCGACCTTGAAGGCGTTCTTTTCATCGTGAGCCCGGTATTTCTTGGACTTACGGATGGTTTTCTTCAGAACCGGATGCGTAAAGCGGCGCTCGACGGACACGGTTACGGTTTGTGCGTTGGCATCGCTGGTTACGGTGCCGGACAGGATACGCTTGGGCATAGGATTACTCCTCCGATGCCGCAGCAGCGGCCTTTTCGTTCAGGATGGTTTTGACGCGGGCAGCGTTGCGGCGGGCCGCTTTGATGCCGGCGGTGCTTTCCAGCTGACCGGTTGCCTGTTGAAAGCGCAGGTTAAAGCTTTCTTTCTTCAGGTTGGCCAGTTCCTCGCGGAGCTGGTCCGGGGTCTTGTCACGCAGTTCTTGGGCGTTCATCGCCTTTTCCTTTGCTCAAAACACCAGAAGGCCCCTTACAGGGTCACCTTTGACCTGGTGGATGAATGATAGACATACGAATCCCCCGACTCGGCCGGGGGAACGCAAGATGCCGCTCTATAGGGGAGTCGCTGGTGGGTGGCAAGGGAAACTTTGGGAAGACACAAGCAGCTACTCTAAGCACGCTATTCCTTGCTTACTTAACTAAGCCCAAATGTCGTGCGATGGTGGCGCTGTCGTAATAGTCTCTTCCCTCAACAACCATGCCACCTTTCACCCGCATCACCGAGCAATAACGCACTTCGTATCGCTTTCCGGTCGGTTCGAATTCACCAAGGCTTGAATGCAGCACACCTGTATGAGTGCCGGTGTTGTGGAACTCGACGATAGCCCATTCACCGCAATCGCTGACGATCACATTGTCAACGATGCATTCTCCATCTGGGAATGCCAGTCGCCAGCGCTCGTAGTCCTCTTTGTATGCTAACTTGCCAAGTTGTTTTTCTTCACGAGCAACATCCTCAAACTGGCAATCTTCGGCAATTACCTCGGCTCCGCGATCAGGATCGCGCATACCCCAACTCTCGTGGAATTGGCGAACCACTCGTTCAGCTTCTTTCACAGCAAACACCCCCCATGATCCAAGGAGCATACAAGATACTATATGAGCTGGCTCCAGATTTTCTCAGATTGTGTTACTGACCATTCCAATCGAAGGTGTGTGGCAACTCAGTCAAAAATCTAGCTAGGTCTAAATTGAAACGAAAAACGCGGCCTCGTTTGCACGAGACCGCGTCTTCAACTGTCTAAGTCTAAGTGACTTACGCCAGAGCGATGTTCACAGCCGACTCGCGACCGTCACGGCCGGGCTCGATGTCGAATGTTACTTTCTGGTCGTCAGCCAGGCCGGTCAGACCCGAGCGCTCAACAGCAGAGATGTGTACAAACACGTCTTTGCCACCGGTCTCCGGTGCGATGAAGCCAAAACCTTTAGTTGTGTTGAACCATTTTACGGTGCCATTGGCCATATCCGTAGTCTCCTATTAAATTGCTGTCCGCGGAATTGCGACAGCGCGGCGTTGTAGGTCTGGATCGAGAGACTGAACGCCGAAGATTCGGGAGACAGTGGTCGAAAAAGAAAAACGTAAGCGTGCCTCACATGGTTCATGACGACACATATTGCAAGGTTTTTCGACAACTCGAAGTGAAAAGTGATTGGCGGGGGCGCCGCCCATTCGTCCCGCAATCGCTACATTAGTACAATTGCTGTGTCGTGACCCGGGGTTCACTCCCACTTATAGTTAAAGCTGACACTGATCCGCTCATCCTCGGCCATATTCATCGGCACCTCATGGCGCAGCCAGCTTTCCCACAGCAGGACATCCCCCACCTGCGGCTTCATATAGATGAACGGCTGCAAATCCCGCCGCCCGCCCTTTAGCCGCGTCGGTGCCGCCATCATGCGGGCCGAGCGGGGGTCCTCCAGTTTCAGCGCGCTCGCCCCTTCGGGCATCGCCACATAGGTCGTGCCGGAAATCACGCTGTGCGGGTGCAGGTGGCTGGAGTGCATTCCGCCTTCAGGGAGAATGTTGATCCACAGGTCTTCGAGCTTTAATTCACCCTCGCCCAGATCGAACTCCAGATCCTTGGCCAAGGCTGCCACATGCTGATCCAACGCCTTGACCAGATCGGCAAAGATCGGGAACCGCCAGGGCAGATCGGTCAGCGAGGCATAGCTGGTGTAGCCGGGATAGCCGTTTTCTTCGCACCATTCCTGCCCGGCCTCATCATCCTCGGCGATGACAAGACAAGAGTTTTCCATTTCCTCGGGATCGATCTTGGGATCGAATTCGGAAAGTGCTGCGCGATAAAGACGAGTAACGAAGAGTGATTCAATCTGTGCCATGGGCCGGGCATAGCCCAAGCCCTGACCCAAGACCAGCCCCGACCAGCCTTCAGTTTTTGACCGGTCCCGAACCGCAGCGCGGGATCGGGCGTCCGCCATCTGCGTAGGCCAGACACATGACGATCTCGTCCGGTTTCGGCGCATCCGGAATATTCAAAGTCATGGTATCGAAATGGTCAAAGGACCACGGGTTGTCCTTGTGCCCAAGCGGCAGATCGATTGAACATCCCGGTGCCCCGAGCTTGGCATTAGACGGAATGACAGCTTCGCCCCCACCCGCTGTAGCACGCATAGGAGCGCCAAGTTTCGGGTGGATCAGTGCGCCGCCTTGTTCGAGATCGCCATTCGCGCCAACAATCGCTGCTTTACCATACGAAATCGGAGAACCGTCGAGTTGAGAAACAGCCTCGGCCGCGAGGTCAGCGCCGAGCGCACCACCTATTTCAAACAGCTCGGACAAGTCTTCCGAAAATTTACCGGCGAGTGGGTTCTGTATTACTGCCAAAGCTGCAACCCGGCAGACCGGAGCACATAGTTGCCCCAATTGATCGGTGGTTATGACCTCTTTGATGAATACCTTCTTGCGCAGCTGAAACATATGATCCTCCCATTCACAATTGTCAGCCTATGGGGGCCATGGACAATCGTCGACTTCTTTCACGAAACGATGGGATGGATCACAATAGGCTGACGAAAAAGAAAACCCCCGCCGGTGTCCCGACGGGGGTTAATCTTGTTACGAAGGGCTTTCGCCCAATCGCTTACCAGTCTTCGCGGATCACTACGCGGGTCTTGATCGGCAGCTTCATCGCGGCCAGGCGCAGGGCCTCACGGGCGATGTCGTCATTGACGCCGTCGATCTCGAACATCACGCGGCCAGGCTTGACTTTGCATGCCCAGCGGTCGACCGAACCTTTACCTTTACCCATACGAACTTCGATCGGCTTTGCAGTGACCGGAGTGTCGGGGAAGATGCGGATCCAGACACGGCCCTGACGCTTCATGTGACGCGTCATGGCACGACGTGCAGCTTCGATCTGGCGTGCAGTTACACGCTCAGGCTCAAGAGCTTTCAGACCATAGGTGCCAAAGTTCAGATCAGAGCCGCCTTTGGCTTCACCCTTGATCCGGCCTTTGTGCATCTTGCGGAATTTAGTACGCTTTGGTTGAAGCATATCTTTCCCTCCTTAGCGACGACCGCCACCAGCACCACGAGGTGCAGGGCCGTCCTGGAGTTCCTGTGCTTTACGGTCACGTGCCTGCGGATCGTGCTCCATGATCTCACCTTTGAAGATCCAGACCTTGATCCCGATGATCCCGTAGGGGGTCATCGCTTCGGCATGTGCGTAATCGATGTCGGCGCGCAGCGTGTGCAGAGGCACACGGCCTTCGCGGTACCACTCGGTCCGTGCGATTTCAGCGCCGCCCAGACGGCCAGCGACGTTCACCCGGATACCCAGAGAGCCCATGCGCATGGCGTTCTGAACCGAGCGCTTCATTGCGCGACGGAACGAAACACGACGTTCCAGCTGCTGAGCAATGGACTCGGCAACCAGCTGCGCGTCAAGCTCGGGCTTGCGCACTTCGACGATGTTCAGGTGCAGTTCGCTGTCAGTCATGTGAGCAAGTTTTTTGCGCAGAACTTCAATGTCTGCACCTTTCTTGCCGATGATGACACCGGGACGCGCGGTGTGGATCGTAACGCGGCACTTCTTGTGCGGACGTTCGATGATCACACGGGCAATACCGGCCTGCTTGCACTCTTTGTTGATGAACTCACGGATCTTGAGGTCTTCCAGCAGAAGATCACCGTAGTCCTTGGTGTCGGCGTACCAGCGGCTATCCCAGGTGCGGTTCACCTGCAGGCGCATGCCGATCGGATTTACTTTATGACCCATTAGGCTTGCTCCTCAACTTGACGCACCTTGATGGTGATCTCCGAGAACGGCTTCATAATCTTGCCGAACCGACCACGGGCACGCGGGCGACCGCGCTTCATGACCAGGTTCTTGCCAACCCATGCTTCGGCGACGATCAGCTCGTCAACGTCCAGGTTGTGGTTGTTCTCGGCGTTGGCGATTGCGGACTGCAGGCACTTCTTGACGTCCTGCGCGACACGCTTGTTCGAGAAAGTCAGATCGGTCAGAGCCTTCTCAACTTTCTTGCCGCGGATCATTTGCGCAACCAGGTTCAGTTTCTGCGGGCTAGTGCGAAGCATGCGTGTTTTCGCCATTGCTTCGTTTTCAGCCACGCGGCGGGGGTTCTTTTCCTTGCCCATGACTTACTTCCGCTTCGCTTTTTTGTCAGCGGCGTGACCGTAATAGGTACGAGTTGGCGAATACTCACCGAACTTCTGACCGATCATGTCTTCCGAGACGTTGACGGGGATATGCTTATGGCCGTTGTACACACCAAAGGTCAGACCCACGAACTGGGGCAGAATGGTGGAACGACGCGACCAAATCTTGATGACTTCGTTGCGGCCCGACTCGCGCGCTGCTTCGGCTTTTTTCAGCACGTAAGCATCGACGAAAGGACCCTTCCAAACAGAGCGAGACATAGATTAACGTCCCTTCTTCTTGGCGTGCCGCGAGCGGATGATCAGCTTCTGGGACGCTTTGTTCTTGTTGCGGGTACGCTTACCCTTGGTGTCCTTACCCCATGGAGTAACCGGTGTACGGCCACCCGAGGTACGACCTTCACCACCACCGTGCGGGTGATCGATCGGGTTCATTGCAACACCACGAACCGACGGACGAACGCCCTTGTGGCGCATACGACCGGCTTTACCGAGGTTTTGGTTGCTGTTGTCGGGGTTGGACACGGCACCGACGGTGGCCATGCATTCCTGACGGACCATGCGCAGCTCGCCCGAGCTCAGACGGATCTGAGCGTAGCCGCCATCGCGACCAACGAACTGAGCGTAAGTACCGGCCGCACGTGCGATCTGACCGCCTTTACCAGGCTTCATCTCGATGTTGTGGACGATGGTACCGATGGGCATGCCCGAGAACGGCATTGCGTTGCCCGGCTTGATGTCAGCCTTGGCGGATGCCACGACTTTGTCACCAACAGCCAGACGCTGCGGAGCAAGGATATATGCCTGCTCGCCGTCTTCGTATCTTACCAGTGCGATGAATGCGGTCCGGTTCGGGTCATATTCGATCCGTTCGACGGTTGCCGCGACATCAAATTTATTCCGTTTGAAGTCAACGATCCGGTAGAGACGCTTTGCGCCACCGCCGCGGCGGCGTGAAGTGATCCGTCCGGTGTTGTTCCGGCCGCCCGATTTGGTCAAACCCTCAGTGAGAGACTTGACCGGACGTCCTTTCCAAAGCTCCGAACGGTCGATCAGCACCAGCCCGCGCTGGCCCGGCGTCGTCGGCTTGTACGACTTGAGTGCCATGCTTTCTGTCTTCCGTTTAGCAAGTGCAGGGGATTTCCCCGCTATGTGATAGGCCCCCGTAGGTGCCAAGGGTATAGGGCCCCGAAGGTCCCCGGTTACAAATATCAGAGGCCCCGGAACGAATCCGAGGCCGTAAGATTGGGAGCGTTTAGCAGTGTTGGGGGTGGGTGTCTATAGAAGAAACCCGAATTTCATCTTCCAAACATGCGATCGCCTCAAGCAGCACCTACTGCCAGCTTGAAAACACTTCGCGGGCCTTTTCACTCTCGGGCCGCAGGTTTTCGATCCCCCCATAGGGCACACCTTTGCCCAGTGGCAGGTGAGGATACTTTTCGATCATCTTCTGGTGCCGTTTCATCATGTCCTGAAAGGACGCGCCGGACCAGAGTGAGCCACCGATATCGGGCGTGGATTCACGAGGGTCACGCAACACGTTATAAACCGGCGCTGCAGCGCCGGGCACACCGGGCGGCGGTAAGTGCATTTTGAATTCCTGCTTAACAATCGAACGCAGAACAGGGCCCTCGTAGATATAGACGTAGTCTCGGCGTGAGTTCCCTTCGCCCTCCAAAAGCAATGCGGTCTGGTCGATCCCATCTATCACACGATCGCGCGGAATATGTTCACTGCCTCCCGCGATCCGAGCCAGCGTGGTGTATAGATCTGAGACGTGAATAATGTCACCGGCATAGCTTCCGGCTTCGACGGCGGCTGGCCATCTGACAAAAGCATCAACCCGCACACCACCTTCAAGGTGTTCGGCTTTACCACCGCGATATATCAACTCCATCATCCCCGAATCCGGCGAGTATTGTTTGAAAATCCCGTTGTCCGCCATGAAAATGACCAGCGTGTTCTCGGACATACCGAGGTCATCAATCTTGGCCAGCAATTCACCAAACCATGTATCTACAACTTCCAACTTGTCTGCCATGAAGCCACCATTCCGACTCGTTTGCTGATCGGAATAGGTGAAGTTCAACGGATAGAGCGGCCAATATTGCAGGAAGAAGGGAGAGTCTTCTTTCGACAATAGTTCGAGCTGCTCCAGGGCTTGGGATTGGTAGCGTTCATTCATTCGTTCGTAATGCGCCTGCGTCCATTCTTCACCCGGAGCGAGGTCAACTTCTCGGGCCAATCCTCCCGCCTTAGCCTCCAACCCCGTCACAAGCCCATAGGGTTTAAACAGTTGGTCAACGGCAAATTCACCGGACTGGGTAGATCGGTGCCAACCGTTTAGATTGCTCGCTGCTGCGGCTTCAGGTGTCATCAAACTCAGCTGCACTTGCTGATGGACAGGAAAAAAGGCGTTATCGAACCCCTGATTGTGCGGGAACGACTGCTCAATATCTCCCTGATGCCACTTACCTACATGGGCAGTATTGTAACCGGATTGCTTTAAAACCTCAGCCAGCGTCACCTCATCTGCCGACAGTCCTTCGCCAACCAGGGCAACTTTCACTTCTTCCTGCCCGGCACGAACCGGGTGGCGACCCGTCAAAAAAGCCGTTCTCGTCGGAGTGCAAGAGGGCTCTGTATACATGCGCATAAGAGAAAGGCTCTCTGCGGCAAAATCGTTGATTTCCGGGGTATCAAAGCCCGTCACATAGTTCATTGGCCGACTGCCCATCAGGCCGAAACTCACATCGTCTATCAGGACAAAGAATATGTTTGGTGGGCGGTCATTATTGGCAGATCGAATAGCTGCAAGCTTTGCATCGACTTCGAGATCCTGCGCGTCCCATTGATCACCGAATTGCGCCCGAAGGAATTTGTACTCGCCATCATGTACAATCGGTTGGCCTTGTGCATGCAGAGTTGTTGCAGCAGCCAACGCGGCAAAAATGGTTCGAAAAAGCATCAAATCCCTCCAATTGACTATCGTCTCAAGGATAGCGGTTTGAGCCCACCAGTCAAACATTCAACAATTTGACGGAGAGAGCCCCGTCAATCAAAAAAAGGCCCCCGCCTTCGCGGGGGCCCTTATCTCTCTCCAAAGACGGATCCGATCAGAGACCGGTAGAACGTTAATGGTGTTACCCTCTTCCAGGGTCACATTTTCTTTTTTGACGTCTTTCCGACGGCCCAGCTGGTCGAGGAACCTACCCCTCACCCATAAAGCGCGCGCGCCTCGGCGAAGGACAGCAGGCGACGGCCCTTCTCATCCCACAGATGCAGGCGCGCGTTGGCGAGGCTCTCACGGATGGTCATCTGGTTGCTGTTGGCCAGTTCATCATGATCGCGCAGCACCTCGGTCAGGCGATAGAACGGAATGCGGCTGTAGAGGTGATGCACGTGATGGATACCGATATTCGCGCTGAACCACTGCAGCACGGACGGCAGGATGTAATGCGAGCTTCCGTGCAGGGCGGCCTCGTGCAATTGCCAGTCCTCATCGGTATCCCAATGTGTGTCCTCGAACTGGTGCTGCACGTAGAACAGCCACACACCCGCAGTCGCGGCAATCAGGGTTGAGGGCAGAAAGATCAGCAGCACCGGCATCAGGCCGCCAAAATAGTAAACGGCGACGAGGGCAGCCAGAATGGCAAGATTTGTGCCCATCGCGCTGATCCAGAACCTGACGCTGCCCGTCAAACCCAGCGGGAGGCGGTTTTGGAACAGGAACAGATAGCCGGGGCCTAGGACAAACAGTGTGATAGGGTTGCGGTACACGCGATACCAAAACCGGTTCATGGGCGTCTTTGACTGATACTCGGCAACAGTCAACGTGTGGATATCGCCCATTCCCCGTTTGTCCAAATTGCCCGAACTGTTGTGATGGTTGGAATGCGTACGGCGCCAGACGTCATACGGCGTCAGGGTCAAAACACCGATGACCCGCCCAACCCAGTCGCTGACCGACCGGTTCTTGAAGAACGCTCCGTGCCCGCAATCATGCTGGATCGCAAACAGGCGCAGCAGGAAGGCCGCGTTGAGAACGGCAATCGCAAAAGCCAGCCAATAGCTGACCGAAAGCGACATCCAGGACAGCGCCCATAAAACGAAAAAGGGGATAATGCTGACACCCAACTCAAAGGAGCTGCGCCACTGGTTCGGTTCGCGGTATTTGGCAAGTGTCGAAACCCAATCCCGCGCGGCGGTCACATCCGGTTTGTCCGGGGTCGAGAGATAGGGTTTTGTCATACGCCTGCCATGTCACTTCTGTTTGTAGAAACCGCATAGACTACCGTTCCGGCATAGCAAGCGAATTCTGGCTGAGGCGATTGCGTCGCGCTCATTTTCTTTGGTGTTGTTGCTCGGGAAACCTCCGCTTTCGCGGGTGCCTTCTTACTTATCCACAGTTGGACCCGATCAGAGATAGGTATTCACGTCGATGGTGTAACCCTCCTATGTGGTCAAATTTGCTTTATTGACGTTTTGCGGCGGCCCAACTGATCACGGAACCTCCTGATTTTACCCCCCCGCCCAGAAACACGTATCGTGAAACATGGCGATAGGTTTGGCCCTTGCGCAATACCGCACTGGGAAACCCTTGCTGATTGATTGAATCGGGCCAGACCTGTGGTTCCAAAGCGACGCCAGAATAAGGGCCGTAGGGTTGGCCGCCCAAGCCAATGCGTGGACCTTCATCCAAAGACGAACCGGAATAGACCTGCAAACCCGGCTCGGTCGTCTCTAGCTGCATCGTCAGACCCGAGGACAGGCCGGTCAACGTCGCCACAGGACGACAAGGCAGACGCTGATCGGACAGGCAGTAATTGTGATCGTATGCCCAGCCTCCTAAAGGTCGCGGTGACCGAAGGTCAAAGGGCGTGCCCTCAACGCTAAGCGCTTCACCTGTGGGAATGAGGTCCCCGTCAACAGGGGTGTAGCGTTCAGCGCGCACCATTAGTTCGTGTTTGCGGATGTCTGCGCCACCGTCGAGGTTGAAGTAGATATGCGGGGTCAGATTGCAGAGACTTGCCGACGTTGTCCGCGCTTCCATTTCAATACTCAATGTAGCGTCGGCCTCGACTCGGAAGGTCACTGTCGTTGCCAAGTCGCCGCCAAAGCCCATATGGCCATCAGGCAGGGTCAGCTGCAAAGTGACCGCTCCCGATGTAACGCTGGAAATTTCCCAGACCAGACAATCCATACCCTGCATTCCGCCGTGCAACGTATGAATACCCAAATAATTGCGATCCAGCTGGTAGCCAGCGCCATCCAGACTGTATGACGCACGCGCGATCCGATTGGCACAACGGCCCACCATGGCTCCTAGGTAAGCCGTGCTGTCTTCATAGCCTGCAATCTCTGGCCACCCCAATATCAGAGGATGCTCAAAATCCTGCACACGCAGATCCTGCAGCGTTGCGCCATAAGTCAAGATACGCGCAGAAAGCGCCCCCTGCCCTATTTCGATGCTTCTGACGATCTGACCATCCCGGGTTTTCCCGAAATCGCGAACCTGCTGTTCAGCCTGCATATCACCCGTCTCACTGCCTAGAGGTCACTGTGCACAGGTCCGGGCCAAGTTCAACGCGGCCAAACGAGCTGCGCCAACAAAAAAAGAGCCCCTGCATCAACAGGGGCCCTTTGTTCTTTTCCCAAAGACGGGTCCGATCAGAGACCGGTGCTTACGTCGATGGTGTTACCCTCTTCCAGGGTCACATATGCTTTTTTGACGTCTTTCCGCTTGCCCAACTGGCCGCGGAACCGCTTGACCTTGCCTTTGGTGATGGTGGTGTTGACCGCCTTCACCTTGACACCAAACAGCGATTCAACCGCTTCTTTGATCTGCGGTTTGTTGCTGTCGATCGACACTTCAAAGACAATCGCGCCGTTCTCAGACGCCATGGTCGACTTTTCAGTGATGATCGGCTTGCGGATCACGTCGTAGTGTTCTGCCTTCGCGCTCATTTCAGACGAGCCTCCAGTGCTTCGACAGCCGCTTTGGTGAGCACGAGAGTGTCACGCTTGAGGATGTCATAAACGTTTGCACCCATCGACGGCAGGATATCCAGACCTTCGATGTTGCGCGACGCCTTCAGGAAACCTTCGTTCACGGTCGCCCCGTCGATGACCAGAGCGCGTTTCCAGCCCAGGTTTGCAACCTGTTTGGCCAGTGCAGCGGTCTTGCCTTCGGCTTCGGCGTTTTCGATCACAACCAGTTCACCAGCTGCCATTTTGGCAGACAGCGCGTGGCGCAGACCGAGTTTACGGAACTTCTTCGGCAGGTCATGACCATGCGAACGCACGACCGGACCTTTGTAAACGCCACCACCCCGGAAGATCGGTGCCGAGCGAGCGCCGTGGCGTGCGCCACCGGTGCCTTTTTGGCGATAGATCTTCTTAGTCGAATAGGACACTTCCGAGCGGGTCTTGACCTTGTGGGTGCCAGCCTGAGCGTTGTTGCGCTGCCAACGGACCACACGGTGCAGGATGTCCGCGCGCGGCTCAAGGCCGAACAGATCGGCGTCCAGCTCGATGTTGCCGGCTTTGCCGCCGTCCAGTTTGATTACATCAAGTTTCATGCTTCACCACCTTCCGCGGGAGCTTCTTCCGCAGGTGCTTCAGTTGCAGCACCTTTTACGGCTGCCGGGAAAGGCAGGCCTTCCGGTGCTTTCTTCTTGACGGCGTCCTTGACGGTGACCCAGCCCGATTTCGGTCCGGGAACGGCGCCTTTGATGAAGACCAGACCACGGTCGGCGTCGGTTTTGACGACTTCCAGGTTCTGGGTGGTTACACGGGCAGCACCCATGTGACCGGCCATCTTCTTGCCTTTGAAAACCTTGCCCGGATCCTGACACTGGCCAGTCGAACCGTGCGAACGGTGGCTGATCGAAACACCGTGCGAGGCGCGAAGACCACCGAAGTTGTGGCGCTTCATTGCACCGGCAAAGCCTTTACCGATCGAGGTGCCCGAAACGTCAACTTTCTGACCTTCCAGGAAGTGTTCTGCCGAAATCTCGGCACCCACTTCGATCAGGCCATCTTCGGAGACGCGGAACTCGGCCAGCTTACGCTTAGGCTCGACCTTTGCAGCGGCATAGTGACCGCGCATGGCCTTCGAGGTGCGTTTTGCCTTGGCAGCACCAGCGCCCAGCTGAACGGCGGTGTAGCCGTCTTTGTCAGCAGTACGCTGTGCAACGACCTGCAGGCCGTCCAGGTGAAGAACGGTCACAGGGATCTGCTTGCCGTCTTCCATGAACAGGCGGGTCATGCCTACTTTTTTTGCGATAATACCAGAGCGCATAATCTATACCCTCCGATCTTACGACTGCAGCTTGATCTCGACGTCCACACCAGCGGCGAGGTCGAGCTTCATCAGCGCGTCAACGGTCTGGGGGGTCGGATCAACGATGTCGAGCAGACGCTTGTGCGTGCGGATCTCGAACTGGTCGCGGGATTTCTTGTCAACGTGAGGGCCACGGAGAACCGTGAACTTCTCAATCTTGTTCGGCAGCGGGATCGGGCCGCGCACGTTCGCGCCGGTCCGCTTGGCAGTATTGACGATCTCTTGCGTGCTGGCATCCAGAACGCGATAGTCAAATGCCTTCAGCCGAATACGGATGTTTTGGCTTTGCATAATAACAGCCTTTTATCAGGCGTTGAGGTTGAGAGGAGGACAAGCGCGCATCGCCAACCCTCTTCGAACCCAAAAGGCGGGAATCACCCCGCCTTGACGTTCTTATCGAGAACTCGCGCGACTTACAGGGGTGTGGGGGGATTGGCAAGGGGGAAATGTACTTCGCATGAGCACGCGAATGCAAGCCCACCACTAGTGAGCTCAACCTGAACGCCAAAAATATAGTAACACACAGTTTTTGAGTGACTGCAGCTTTGATCTGTCACTTTTAGATTGAGACTCAATTCAAGACTGTTAGCAGTACACCGAACACAAGCATTTCATACAGCAAGAAGGAAAATACATGCGTGGATTTGCAACCATTCTTGCGCCAGCCGTTTTGAGTGGCGCAGTTGTTCTTTCAACTACCTCGGCAGCGATGTCATTGGATCTCAATCAGCGCGCCCAAATCATTGAGAGTGTAGGTAAATTTGTTGAAGCCATCGGTTGCGCATACGAAGCGGACAATCAAGATGATCTCTTGGTAGCCGATCTGGGCACAGAAGAAATGGACGGTGCCAGTTACATAGCATTTCCAATGGTTGATGTTGGTTGCGCACAAGGATCCGGAACTATCTACTTCACACCGGTTGTACTGCGGGTCTCAGATTTTGGCTCTCAGGCAACTTACGTAGACTTGTGGGCTACTGCGCAAGTTGATTTCGTCAACATGCCAGCAAGATCTTTGGAATCTGTAGAAGCTCTGGATGCGAGTCACATTCGCATGACCGGATATGACTACCACGAAGACGATTCAAATTGCTGCCCGACCAAACGCGTGGACCGTGTATACAAACGGTACTTGGGAGGAGGAGAAGGATTGTGGGTCCCGGTGTTTGATTGACGCGATAAACCAAGCACAAAATCCACTCCCAAAAAAAGGCCGCCCCGAGGGAGCGGCCTACGACTAATTCCTTTCCGCGCAACGCGTGCTGACCATAGCAGGAATGCAAACAAAAAAGGGCGTCCCGAGGGACGCCCTTTTCGTTTGATATCTCGAGAGCGATTACTCGACGATTTTCGACACGACGCCGGCGCCGACGGTGCGGCCGCCTTCGCGGATGGCGAAACGCAGGCCGTTTTCCATCGCGATCGGTGCGATCAGTTCAACCTCGAACGACACGTTGTCGCCGGGCATAACCATCTCGGTGCCAGCTGCCAGGGTCACGGTGCCGGTCACGTCAGTCGTACGGAAGTAGAACTGAGGACGGTAGTTCGCGAAGAACGGAGTGTGACGACCGCCTTCTTCCTTGGTCAGGATATAGGCTTCGGCTTCGAACTTGGTGTGCGGTGTAACCGAACCTGGCTTACACAGAACCTGACCACGCTCAACGCCTTCACGGTCGATACCGCGCAGCAGGGCGCCGATGTTGTCGCCCGCTTCGCCGCGATCCAGCAGCTTGCGGAACATTTCAACACCAGTACAGGTGGTTTTCTGAGTGTCACGGATGCCGACGATTTCGATCTCGTCGCCAACGTTGATCACGCCACGCTCAACACGACCGGTCACAACAGTACCACGGCCCGAGATCGAGAATACGTCTTCGACCGGCATCAGGAACGGCTGGTCAACAGCGCGCTCAGGTGTCGGGATGTATTCGTCCACGGCCGCCATCAGCTTGCGGATCGATTCTTCGCCGATTTCCGGCTTGTTGCCTTCCATCGCGGCCAGAGCCGAACCTGCGATGACTGGAATGTCGTCGCCGGGGTAGTCATACGAAGACAGCAGCTCGCGGATTTCCATTTCCACCAGTTCCAGCAGTTCTTCGTCGTCAACCTGATCCACTTTGTTCATGAACACGACCATGGTCGGGATGCCAACCTGGCGGCCCAGCAGGATGTGCTCGCGGGTCTGCGGCATCGGGCCGTCAGCAGCGTTCACAACCAGGATCGCGCCGTCCATCTGTGCGGCACCGGTGATCATGTTCTTGACGTAGTCAGCGTGGCCGGGGCAGTCGACGTGCGCATAGTGACGCGTGTCGGTCTCGTATTCCACGTGGGCGGTCGAGATGGTGATGCCACGTGCTTTTTCTTCAGGCGCGCCGTCAATCTGG
>NZ_JBXWPD010000020.1:0-62428 GCF_059611225.1 Ruegeria sp. CDSA246
AACAGATCTGCAGCGGCACTGATCACCAGCGCCACGTTCTCGTCGGTGGTTAAGCCATCATCCACCGCATCTGGCGGTGAGTTGGGCGGCAGAATTGTGCCATCTTCGTTTTCCAGCGGGCTGGCGGCGTTCTGGAAGTAATCCACCTGCGCGGTATAGCCCTCTGTGTCACCGGTGTTGCCTGCGAAGACCCCGACCTCTGTAACGGTCAAAGAATGGTCAAAGGTCCCTGCGGTTTTCCAGTTGATCCCGTCAGTGGAATATTTGAAAGTCCAGGTATCGCCCGTACGGTCGACCTGAAGATAAGGCGCGGTCCCACCCTTGATTTTGACCCGAATGGCCTGCGTCGACACACCGTCCACAGTGATCGCGGCATAAGCATAGAGCCGACTGCCGTTTGAATAAGTATCGAACCGCAGCCAGTTATCCGCGTCCTGTTCAACCAGCAGGCCCTGCAACTGATACTGCTCGGTTGGGGTGGTCAGGAACTTGGTTTCGATCTGAAAATCTTCATCGGTCGCGTTTTGCATGGCGCGCGCGGCATTGTTTTGCTGCCAGGCGTCATAATCGCCATCCGGCGTTACAAGCTCCAGATAAGCATCCGTCCCCGTCGTCCCAAGACTGGAAGATACCCCGGTCGGGCCCTCAATGCTCCACACCGAATCCAAACCGCCAGACGCAAAATCGTCGGAAATCGTCATTTATAACCACCAAAACATCGCTACTTGCTAAACTCGGCTAGTTTACACCATCTCGACCGGATAAACAAAGTCATATCACTCCAAAATTGAAGACTTGGACTCTAATTAGGACCCCACGCTTCAACTATCTCCCTTTAGCGGGCTTCCTCACCATCTCAGTAAAGCCGCTTTGTGGATGCGAAAGATTTCTGCGGTCGCAATTCTGTTTCTAAGCGGCCTAATTTGCTGAGGGCGTAGCGTGAACCAGGCTGTCCACAAAGGAGGCATGGTTCAACAACTCTAACGATCCCTGCAGCGACAAATGCCCCCCAATGCCATAAAAGACCGTTGTTTCAGCACCAACCCGACAACGCTCAGATTTGCAAAAGATTTTTTGCAAATTTACCACATCCACTCCTTTGAGCGCCTTGGCACCCTCAAGAAATTGTTGGACCTTCAACGATTCTAGGGAAAGTGCAGACGTATCATAATTGCATAAATCCATGTTTTTATAAAAGAACATTGACTTTCGGGCGCAATCCCCCGCATGCCCGTAGCTGGGCCAAGGGGGCGGAGAAATGATGAGAACCCCCACCCCTCGGGATGTGAGCATGGATAGGCTGTCAAAAAAGTAAGCGTCTACAGTAGACAGGCTGTGATGCGGTAGAATTTCCCCATCCTTTGTGAACAATTTCGATTCCATTAAATTAATAAAGGGTGACGAGATAATGACAGTCTCAATCGATGGGTTGGTGTCCAACACCGACAGCACACGGGCGTTGAAGTTCATGCAATCCTCGACCCAGCTATCATCATATCTCGGGTCTAACCTCACAATCCCGATTACCGGATTGCAGGCGCTTTTGGTGTATTGGGCAATTCCCGCCTCGGAAAATACTTCGGAGATAGCAGGCACAACCTGCATGGCGTAGCTGTCCCCCCAGACCAGAACTTGCGGCGTCTTCGTTGTTTTGCAATTGGTAAGTATGGGCGATTCACAATTTGTGGCCAGCCCTCTTACACGAACATCCGCTGCCTGTTGATCGGTCCGCGAATCGCTACCCACCGGAAACACCAACATAATAGCGGCAATTGCAACAATACCTGCACCCGCAGCTCCGCTTAGTCCGAAAATTTTATTTCTTGATCGGATGAAAGAGCGATTGCGGAAGGGCTGTTCTACAAATTTCCAACTCAGGCCCGCCAGCATCAGAGCGGTTGTCGCCAAGCCCATCATGAGTACAGGCGAGGGCTCAAACACACTGCGGATGCGTGCAAAAGCGAATAGAGGCTGATGCCAAAGATAAGCGCTGTAGCTAATGAGACCGATGGCAACAAAGGGCTTGGTGGACAGCAATGAAGTAACCCATGTCCCCGGTCCACTAAACAATATTATCAGCACCGCCCCCAGAACCGGAATCGAAGTATAAACAGAAGGGAACGGCGTTTCGTCGTCGAACATGAAAATGGCGTATGTTATTAGTAACAGGCCTATAGCTGCTAAAACGTCTGATTTTTTCTGCCCATGTTGGGTAATAATGAGCGCGCAGATTGATCCGCACAGCAACTCCCACACCCGGCTTGGTGCGAGATAAAAGTTGGCAATTGGGCTGTTCCGGGCACCCCACTCGCTCAGCAGAAAGCTCAGAATGGTACCGATCATCACTAGATACAGGGTCGGGCGTCGCCCAAACCGCCAGACTACGATCACAAACAGGGGAAATAGCAAATAATACTGTTCCTCCACCGCTAAACTCCAGGTGTGGAGCAACGGTTTTTCCTCGGCAGTTTCGGCAAAATACCCGCTTTCGCGCCAGAACAGGAAGTTCGAAACAAAGAAAATGACTGCAACCACACTTTGGGCAAAATCTACCAGCTGCACCGGTTGCATCCACATTACAGCGAAGGGGAAGCAGCAGAGCATAACCAAAAACAAGGCTGGCAGAATCCGCCGTGCCCGGCGTTCATAGAACCGGAGAATAGAAAACTCACCACGCTGCATTTCGATAACTATTAGAGACGTAATCAGGTATCCGCTGATAACGAAAAAGACGTCGACGCCGACATATCCGCCGCTGAACACATCAAGACCGGCGTGGAAAAGGATTACTGGCATTACGGCGATAGTGCGCAATCCATCGATCTCAGCGCGGTATTGCATCCGGTTTCCTGTAAACTCATTACGTTTCTTGTAAAAAAACACGCGGGCCGGTCATGTAAATTATTAACTCACTTTCAGCCGCATTAAAACATATTACAGCTATACTGACACTCAAAAAGCTACTTGCATTAGATGGGGCCGCCCCGAATATTGGTCCCAAAACTTTTAATTGGTATAATGAGAGAGAGAGTCCTTAAATGCTTTTCGATGCCCTTTCTGTCGGGCACCCCTCCGACCTTTCTTATGATATTTGCATCGTCGGCGCTGGAGCTGCCGGGATCGCGCTGGCGCTTGAATTTCTAAACACTCCAAATATTCGGGTTTGTTTACTCGAAGGCGGAGGGTTGGATTACGATGATGAGAGTCAGGATCTGTACCGTGGCGAAATCGTGGGGCGCGATTATGCAGATCTCGACACCTCCCGGCTACGCTATTTTGGTGGCACGACCAACCACTGGGCCGGGTATTGCCTTCCTTTTTCCGAAAATTCATTCGAGGCGCGCGCTTGGGTGCCACACAGCGGCTGGCCTATTACACGGCAGGATCTGACGCCGTATTATGAGCGGGCACACACCCTGTTGGGATTGCCGCGGGACGGGGATTGGTCCGCCGATGTAGGATGGACTTCCGAAGGTTTACAACGGTACTATGGGTTTCCTCGCCTGGAACAAAACTTTGAGTATTTTCAAGAAAATGCGCTCATGATCCACCCCTTGCGCATGGGCGAACATTTTCTGGAACCGCTTACCAATGCCAAGAATATTGATGTCATTCTGAATGCCAATGCGACTGAGGTTGAAACAAACGATCTTGGTGTACAGGCACGAGGGGTTCGGGTCAAAACTCTGGATGGCAAAGCCTTTATGCTGCAGGCTAATCTGGTTGTTCTGGCTGCTGGGGGGCTTGAAAATGTCCGGCTGCTACTGTCCTCGACTGCTGTACATGCTGATGGGATCGGCAATAGGAACGGTCTTGTAGGGCGTTATTTCTCGGATCACATCAACCTGGTTCCTGGCGAGATGACCGCAGTCAATCCCCGGCTTGATTTGGCCCTCTATCAACGTCGCAGTATTTCGGGCGAAACTGAATCCGTAGTCTGGCACGAACTCACGCCCGAGGCGCAAGAAACGTTTGAATTGATTCCGTGCTCGGTGCGTTTGATGAGCCGCAAAGAAGCCCTGAGTACGCAAGGCGGTCGGTCGCTCAAAGCGGTGTCCCGCAACTTGTCGCGCGGCAAGATTCCGGATGGGATCGGCGACCATGTGGCAAACATCATGATGGATATCGAACAGATCGGCTCATATTCCGCCACTTATCTTTGGCATGGGAACGCTCCCATCTCAAAAGTCGTCTACGAAATGTCGCTCGCACCCGCGCCGAACCCGGACAGCCGCGTTACTTTGGGGGCCGAGAGGGACAGGTTGGGTTTGCGTCGTCTCGAGCTCGATTGGCGGCTGAGTGATATTGATTTTAGGACTATACGCTGGGCCTCTTCGGCCTTCGCTGACACTGCTGCTGCCTACGGTATGGGCCGTTCAATGCTGGAATTGGACGACGCAGAATTGTCGGAGAATGTTCGTTGGACCTGGCATCACATGTGCACAACTCGCATGTCCGATAGCGCCACTCAGGGTGTGGTGGATAGCAATTGTCGTATTCACGACATGCAGAACCTCTATGTTGCCGGTAGTTCCGTCTTTTCGACTGCAGGATGGGGAACACCTACCTTTCTTATCATCGCACTGGCAATGCGATTAGGAGATCACCTAAAAGGACAGTTAGCTGCATGACACGGCCACGCATTCACCGCCGCTTTGTTCTCAGAGGCCTTGCCATTCTGGTTGCCGCGATATCGGCAAAACCTACGTTCGCCTTGGGCCGGTCGACCCAAGCCTGGGATTTGGCGCGACGTCTGACCGACTTGCTGCCGCATAGTGACAGCGCGGCAATCCTTGGTGCCAAGCTGGTAATGGACGGCACTGTTCCCGCAAGCTTGCCCAGCCTGGCGCAGGAGTTGCTGCGGGACGAAGAATACTCGATTATCCTCCCTCTCGGGGACGAAGAATTGCTTCGCCGCATGGCCCTCTTGTCACGCCGGGATTTTCTCGATGGCCGCACCGTTTCGGTTGCGGGCTGGCGTATTTCATGGACCGAAGCAACCTTGTCCGGACTAGTTTACCTGACCCTGCAGGAGCATGATCAGAGCGGGCTTCATTTATGACACTAGCTTCTGCCTTTACAGGGTTTTTTGGTGAAATCCTGGATGGACGTCTTGGGCGGTTGGGATTTTTGTGGCGATTTGCCGCCCTTCTCGGTATCTTCTTGGCTATATCTGTCGGGCTGGGGATGACCGGGGGAATTGCTCGGTTTGCCGGGGCCTACTTCGTTATTGTAGCCATCTTGGGCTTTACCATGGCCAACATATTTGCCAAGCGATTGCGTACCTTTGGCCTGTGGGGCTGGAGCACCCTGCTCTTGTTCATCGCGGCCGGCGCGTTGTTGGCCTCTTTTGTTCCCGGCCCTTTCGAAATTTACTATGCGTTGATCCTAGTCTTCTTGCTGGCATTTGTTCCGGGCAAATCCGGCAATCGGAGCGGAGCGTGAGCATTCCGCACGCCTTGAGTGTCAGCGTAATAATTCCGACCTACAATCGATGCGATCTTGTCTGCTGTGCGGTGGAGAGTGCGTTGGCCCAGACGCTTGCACCAACAGAAATCATCGTCGTGGACGACGGATCAATTGATGACACACGCGACACATTGCAGGCTCGGTTCGGTGGCCGTATTGAATATGTTGCTCAGCCCAATCAAGGGGTGGCGGCGGCACGCAATACTGGGATTGACCACGCATCCAGCGCTCTGATCGCCTTTCTCGATAGTGATGATGTCTGGACGCCCACAAAGTTGGAACAGCAGGTGCCACTGATGGCAGACGAAGAAATCGTACTGTCAGCGACGAATTGGGCGTGGCAGGGGGATGAACTCAGGGACCAGTACGGCAAGATCGGTCTGGCTTGCGGCGAGCCCGTCAAGGTCGAGCACGATCCGATTGTCAGGCTGTGCTCCAGAGGCGGGCACGGGCTTAACATCCAAACCTGTATTTGCCGCCGCGCTGATCTGCTGCGCTTCGGTGCCTTCAACACGAACTTGCGGATCAGCGAGGACATGGACTTGATCTTTCGCCTGGCTGACGAGGGCGCATTTGCAATCCGATCGGAAATTCTCCTCATCCGCGGTTCTGCCACCGGCGGTAACAATTTGACCAAACCGAAATCGGATGCCTGGTATGAGGAAAATATAGATAACATCTTGACCATTCTGGAAAACCGCAGATCTGCGCCAAAGAAGCGATCTCAACAATCCCGTAAGGCCTTGCGCCGCCGGATGACTCAACTCTGTGCGTTCCGTGCTAAGCTTTACGCGAAACGTAGAGATTATCGCCAAGCCCGACGTGTCAGCCGACAAGGCCTTTCCGGCATGGTTCCGTCAAAACACATGCTGGTCTGCGCAGCAGGAATACTCTGCCCACAACTCCTGCTTTTGAAGAGGCGCAAACCGTAGCGGAGTGACTATTTTCTGTTCGCTCCCAGCATCTTTCTACGCTGATGCGGATTTGACTCCCCGAACACAACAGTTTCCGCTGCAACCCGCACATTCTGCAGCAGTCGTCGTCGGCGTTTATAAGTTTCACGTAGCAGCGCCGAGTAACATTGCATTCGTGTAGAGAATTCGAGTTCAAGGCCGCGGGGCGTCTGCCAAGCCTCACGCATGAAATACCAATCGGGGAAAGTGATCTTTTGGGGCTGGCCAGTGAACCATTGTTGGTAGGCTTGGCTGTTCGATACCAACGCCGTTGACTGCTTGGCATGGCGTCGCAGCACAAATAGAGGTTCGGACACGATGCCAAAGGCACCCAACAGAGCGAGACGAAACAAAAGAACGTTATCCCCGCCACGATGGTTGCCGATCAACCGGGTTCGTTCCAGCGCATCCCGGCGGATCAAACCGAACACTTCGTAGCAGCGATGCCCTTTTTGCACAACCTGTCGGAACCGATCAGCAGCGCCCTTGCCCAACATGTCAATTTCTGGAACAAACAATTCCTCCTCACCGGTTTCGTCGTGCAGGATTTTTGTTTGCGAATGGCAAAGGACTAGATCGGGATTGCGTTCTAACTCTTCAAACGTTTTTTGCAGGAATTCTGGTTCTAACAGGTCGTCACAAGCGCACCATTTAAAATAGTCGCTGCTCGTGTCATAGAAGGAAAAATTGAAGTTGTTAGCCGCACCCACGTTTTCTTCCTGTACAAAGACCCGCACCCTCGAATCTTGCGCGGCATAATCCTGACATATTTCAGTCGTTCGGTCGGTTGAGGCATTATCTGAAATGGCGAGCTCGAAATCCCCGAAGGTCTGAGCCAGAATAGAATTTATGCACTCTTCAATGTACGCTTCCCCGTTGAAGACCGGAAGCCCAAGACACACTCTCTTCATTTACCGGAAAACCTTTCGTTGATCTGCGCTCGACATCTGCCGACCACGCAAACATCTCTTTTCCTCAATACCTGCAATCGCGTTCAAAACAGTTTCACCCCCGCACGTCAGACGTATTTGTGGACAAAAGAAGTATCCGCCGGGAAGCGCTCATAATCCTCACGCGTCTTAAGGGATGGGCAATATATATCATTTTTCCACTCATGTTCCGCGACGCCAAGACCGTTCAGGGTCGCCGCAATCATATCCGGGTTTTTTAAAGCTTTAGTCGCTATTGGATTGCGGTTTGCATGCGGCTTACTGACATGCGCTTCGCTTCCTAGAAAATCGGCAATCCGGGATGCGGCATCCGGGTCTCGGATAAAATTTATCAGCAATAAATCGTCAGGCCTATTCCTAAAATAGGACAGAACATCCAGATGGTATTCATCGCGACGACGCAGCCAAATACGGGCGGAACTCTCTTTGGCTGACCATAGCGGGTGCCGTTTCTTTTTCTTAGGTAAGCGCTTGATATGCTCTATTCTGCTATCAAGCCAAGCATCAAGATCGCGCACCTGCAAAATAAATTTCGAATTTGGAAACAATCGGTCAAGTTTGCGGATATCGTCAGGAGGGCCATCGGTAAAACAATCATAGCGATAAAAGATCGCCTGATGTGACGTATCGCGCCACTTTATCCCATGGTAAGAGCGATATCCAAGATCCTGAAAGATTTTATGGATCGAGGTTGTGCCGGTCTTGTTCTCACCTATTGCAAAGATTTTTCGGGCTTTTCGCCCCGCCAAGATACTTCGCAGTTGCATCGTCTGGTCCGCAATAAATCCAGTCAAATCTAGCATCACGCCAACCTTTCAATTCATAAAATCCAATCCGACGCAAATCTATGAAGACTCTTGCATGGTGCGCGCAGCATTCCAACCGCAATTCAAATGATGTACCGATACTCGATCGCATGGGATCGCCAGCTTGCCGTCATGATAGACAAACTATATGAAGTCTCATACTGCCTGCATCATACAAAAATCAGGACATTATTTTGGTAAAGTGGACAGACATTTCCTGTATTTCATGGCAGGAGTAAACGTTTACATGCGGACCAGAGGGCCATGAACGTGCCGCGCAACAACAGCGTAAGCCGTTTTGTAGTAAACGCAACCAGTTCGGTGCTAACTGTAATTCTTCGACTGACCGCCTTAGTCTGGGTCAACCAATATCTACTGCAGCGTATTGAGCCGTCAGAATATGCACTACTCCCAGTCATAACCTCACTGCTGATCATTGCTGAGTTGTTTCCCAATGTTTTTCTGCGGGGGCTATCACGCTTCATGGTCGAGGCCGACGCGCGTAGAGACGGCGACGCTTTAACAACTATTGTTTCTTCGATGTTTCCGGTGTTGGTCACTGTGGCGCTAGCGCTATTTTCCGCAGGCCTCTATTTGGCAATGCATATTGACTGGGTGATCAATGTTGATCCTCAATACCGAACCGAAGCACAAATGATGCTGTTGATGCTGGTCAGCATCCTGTGTCTGAGGGTCGCCACCACACCTTTTCGGGTCGGACTGCATGTGCGCATGCGCTTTGTCGAGCAGAACATTATTCTGCTGGGATCGGAAATTCTGCGGATCGCCATTCTTGTAAGCCTTTTATTCGGGATCAGCGCCCAAGTCTTGTGGGTTGTGGTGTCTACCACCATCGGGGGACTCGCCAATATGCTTGTGCTGATCCTCTACACCCTATCGATATTGCCGGAAGCCCGCTTCCGCCTGTCTCACATTTCGGGAGCAATAGTTCGGCGTCTGCTGAACTTTAGTCTTTGGACCCTGTTTGAAGGTCTTAACAAGATGGTTCTGCAAGCTGCACCTGCATTGCTGCTCAATCGCTACAGCAGTGCTATAGACGTGTCTTCGTTTCACGTTGGAAATCTGGCAAACACACAAATCCGCAAACTGATCCTCGCCGCTGAAACACCGGCCAAACCAGCGCTTACCACCATATACGCAACCGAGGGTGAAGACGCTCTACAGAGTTTCTACTATCGTGGCGGGCGTTACTATCTTTGGGCTGCGCTGTTCCTATTACCGCCCCTGTGTGTTTTCGCCACACCTCTGATCGAGCTTTATGCAAGCAAAAAATACATCTCGGCAGCAGGTGCAATGACACTTCTGCTTGCCACGTATCCGTTCATCTGGGCCAGTGCAATGTTTTATCAGGTTGCATATTCCATCGGTCGTATCCGTGCTTTCAACCTGTGCATGATGGCGCTCAGCCTGACAGCCCTCGTCGGAATGTGGTATTTCGTGGTGGTCCGGGACATGGGCGCGATTGGTGCGGCGCTGGGGCTTGGTGGTGCCTACGCACTTGTCCACCTTCTGATCATGTGGCCCTTTGGCCTAAAGTTGATAAAAGGCAAATGGTCGATATTTTTGCGCAAAACGCTTCTGCCCGGGCTGACCCCTTTTGCGCTAGCGACTGGAGCCTGTTATGGCTATCTACAGATTTCCCCGCTTGCTACCTGGCTGCAGTTCTTTGGCGGTTGCGCGGTCTCTGCCATTATCTATGCCCTAGTACTCTTCGGCACCTGTATCGATCATGAGGACCGAAAGCTTCTTCGGCGCGCACGCAACAAGATCGCCAGCCGCCTGAACCGTGACAAATAGGATGATCGGGAAACTGCCCTACCCGTCGTTCTGTAATTCCATTAGTCGGGTATGCGCGCCATAGCTTTCCGCCGGGCTGCCTTGCACGGGCCGCAGGTTGTAGATGGTGATAGGCTGGCCCTCCTGAAGCCCGGTGAACAAATCTGAATAGTAGAACCTGCCCTGTGGTTCGAGATGCTGCATGACGATGTTTTCATATTTCAGCGCTCCTTTTTTCCCGGATACGATATTAGATTGCACAATCGCACCGGAAGGCACCGAAATCCGTGTTGCTGGTCTTTTGGCGCTAAATGCGTTGATCAGCGTATTGTCCTGAACAGAAATATTCTTGCCATCTTTGACCCTGATCCCGTTGGCCATCCGTGTGTAGATGATGTTCTGCCGGATGCTGAGAGTGCTGTGTCCGCCTTCGCCCCCAAAAAAAATCCCTTGCATGTCGAACCGGTTCTGCAACAGCAGGATATTTCCGGTAATTTCGAGATTTTTGGACGGCGTTCCCTGGAATTGCATGAAGTCTGCATGCGTATCTTCGCTCGGGTAGAAATGCGTCGGCCCAATATTGTTGCGGATTATGCCATCGGAAACGGCCCCAAATTTGAACGCATCTGCTCCGATATAATCTATTCTGTTGTCAGCCAATGTGAAACGGGCCGTACCAAAGTTTCCGATCCCGTTCAGAACATCATGGATATAGCTGTTCGCAACTGTGATTTCTTCACTCTGGTCGCGGATTTCGATGCCAAACTTGACTGCATTCACCGGCGCAACACGATTAAGCGGGCCGCTAATGTCTGCGTCAACGATTTCTACATTCTGGCTTTGCATGATCCGCACGGCCGACCGCCCTCCTATGGCTTCGACCCGGATGCCGCTCAGCCGCAGGTTGCGGACCTCCGAAATATACAGCTGATCAAAACGGGCTTCGCCGTGGGCATTGAGGGTCACCATTTTATCAAAGGACAAACCATGCAAATGAACGCTGCCATAGTCACCGGGGGCCAAATCGATACGGTCTCCGGCCGCGGCTTGAGCCAGATCGTCCTGCAGGATAGTGGCTAGATCCTCAGCGCGCCCTAATCCTGCCCACACACTGATCATCATTAAAAAGCCTGGCAGCAGCAAAATACTCTGTCGCATTCCTCCCCCTCTTTCCTAAGTGCAATCAGTTCCAGACACGGTGGTGACAGGCCGAGCATGAAAGCGTCGTTCCATGCGCCGCCCAAAGCGCATCAATGGGCCTTCGAAGAGTCGAAACGACAACACAGCTTGGGCCTGTGTCATAATCAGTGCAACCGTTACAACCCCCCAAAACGACAGCACTGAAGCTGGCTGAAACACACCCGGTACTCTTAGTAGAAGTTCAATATTGAACAAGTGAAATAGGTAGGTGAAATAGGAATAGAATCCAATCGCCGAAAACCATGACAGCGCCTGACCTCCAGCGTCTTTATAATAAGTCTCACACACCACTATTAAAAGGCAGGTGATCAAAGCGATGAATGTGTACTTCAACGAACTCCAAAGCGCGACATCCCAGAATACGAAAAGGTATGATAGCCCTGCGAGCAAGGCCAGTGTCCAAATCAGCGGTGTGCTCGCCGCGCGGCGCTGCATGCAGACCGCGACAATCCCACCTATGGCGATAGAATCGATCCGGGCCGGCGGGAAGTTATAAACAGCTTCGAAGCCGGAAAGATTGAGGTGCAGCCGCAATGCCATTGAGGCGATGCTGATCAGAACCAAGAACGCGGTGAAATTCCGACGCAAAGTCCAGGCTGCCAACCCGAAGAGAATATAGGCGAACTCCTCTACCGAAAGTGACCATGTGATGGTGTAGGGAACGGCCTCAGGACCGTCGAAAAAGATCATCCACCCTGTAAGGAACAGATAGTTGATCCAGACCCGACCGACATTCTCCTGTTCGAACCCTAGAACCAAACTCGAGCACAGAAACAATGTCACCGCGACCATGTAGAGAGGCACAATCCGGAACACGCGACGCAAAAAGAAAACCTTAATACTCTCCGTATCCGACCGTCGCAGCAGGAAACCGGTGATCAGATAGCCGCTGAGTGGAAAGAATACATCCACCCCAAGTAGGCCGTAGCGCCGGGCAAACTGGGCTACTGGATCCAGATTGGCAGCGTCATAACGCGTGGCAACATGGTAGGCGAGAACGGCCAAGATAGCGAACGCACGAATGCTGTCCAACGGCATTGAGCGTTTTTTTCTGAATACGGCTTCGGGGGCAGAAGATGGCGGATTATTCGACATGCAGCCACCGCATCACTTCTGCACGATCATAGGCGCAGAACGCGTATACCGCACGGCTTGGGCAGGAAAACGGGAATAGCGCAGTGGTCGCTCTTCTTCGGCAAGGGCTGTTTCGATATGTGGATCCTGCTTCGGGTTGGCCGTTAAGAACCATAATCCACTTCCTAACATGAAAAGGACCATTGAATACACTTCGCCCCAGATTGCGACCGTGCCCAACACCAGCATGACACTGATAAGCGTGAATATCCATGACCGCCGCAACGCGACCAACTCAGGGTCTGCACTGAAATCGCGACGCCCAGCAAGAATCATAGCCACCACAAAGGCACCTGCCAGCAACAGAAATGCCGGCATCCCAAAACGAACTGCAACAAAGAGCCAAAAATTGTCGACACTGCCCGTCATCCATGCAGGCAGGGGCCAAGAATTGTACCCAACACCAAAAACCGGCGCGCGTTGAATCTGCTCAACGCCATAATTAAACAATATCCGTCGGGAGAAAGCAGTGGAGGGATTGAACGATATTCGCGTCACTATCGCATAGATAGCCGAGCGTGTTGAGGCCAATTCAGCCACCACATATGCGGAGATCGAAATTACCCAGAAAACGGTCCAACGATTGGAAACCCGCTTAAAAAGGATCGACCAACCGATCAGCCCGACTTGGGCCATCACGGCCAATACTGGCCCACTGGAAACCGAGAAAAAACAGCACACTCCAACGATACCAGTCAGTGCGGTACGACGAAACCAACCCAAGCGCTCCGTTAGCCCGACATATACTAGCGAAAACATCAGAGAGCAGTAGATTCCATAATGAATCGGGTGTGGGAATACAAATTGCGCACGCCACAGCCCGAACCGCGGGTCATGGTTGATATCTCCATGAGACCGAAGCCCGGGAAGCTGCGCAACCCAGCGCGGAATGGTGGTCTTGCTAGTAATCACCTCATAAAACACAAAAGGCAAAGATAGAACAACAATCCAGGCCAGAAAGCGGATCATGGCAACAAAAGTAGCCTTGTCCCGGATCGTCGCCCGCGCGGTCAGGTATCCGCCCAGCAAGATCACAGTATTCGAGCCGGTATACTCGATTGCCACACGGGGCGTGTGATTGACCAGCATGGCCAATGTCATCCATGCCGCATAGCCAAAAATCAGGAAATCCGGTGCCGACAACCGCCCATACTTACCGCGCAGCAGATTCACGGTCAGGACCGGGACAATAAAAAGGAACAACAACTTGGATGGTGTAAGAACGACCGAGCCCACCGAAAAAAAAGCGGGGAAAAGCAACGCGATCAGAACGAGTTTGGTCAGAAACGGCAGCCTTGCTTTTTCCCCCGCGCCCGACTGACCCGTCGCATCGTTGTGCGCTGGTGCTGCGCCTCTTTGGCTGCCGGTCACGGTCTGCATTACAAACCGCCCCGCAAAAACAGTTCCCGTTGAACTCCCATAGCTCCATGCCTAGCATTGCCTGTGACAGAATACAGGGCCGCGCAAGCAAATTTGATGGCCGATATCGACTGGAGATTATGTTTATGCCGATTACCCGCATCGGGCCCAAGCTGGTCTATTTTGCCCATATCCCCAAATGCGCTGGCAGTTCGGTCGAAGATTACATGAGCGAACGGTTCGGACCTCTGGCTTTTCTGGACCGGAAATATTTGTCCGTGGACCCGGACGGGCGCTGGTCCAATACCTCGCCACAGCATGTGGACTGGGCCATGCTGGAACGTCTCTTTCCCGTGGGCTTTTTCAGCGACATCTTCACCGTGGTGCGACACCCGCTGGATCGGGCCGTCAGCGCCTATCGCTTCCAATCCGAAGTTGAAGGAACTGTCGATCAGGGCACAAGCTTTGGTGAGTGGCTGCAATCCGAAGCCGATCTTTGGGCGACAAGCCCGTACAGGCATGACAATCACAGCCGTCCGCAAGCCGATTTCCTGCCACCGTCCGGAGGGCCTGATTGCGCCATTTTCCATCTCGAACACGGGCTGGATGCGCTTATTCCCTATTTTGACGCGTTGGCCGGAACGCAAGCCAAGCCGCGTGCCATGGGGCATGCCCTGCGCGCCAGCGCTCCAAAGAGCGGTGCGTTCAAACCGGACGCGGCCGACCGCGCGCTTGTCGCCAGGATTTATGCCGCCGATTTCGAGCGATTTGGATACGTGCCGGCCACCCGGATGCCACTGGCCCTTGCACCGGAGCTTTCCGCTGACTTCCTTGCGGAAAACGCGGCGGCGCAGGCGCAGGCGAAACGGCCGCTGTATCAGCTGGTAGCACGCGCGCGGCGCCGGGTTCGGAGATGGCAGGGGTGAAAAGAACCCGTTCCTGTGTTCAGGTATTCCCGGCATGGGATCAGCTTATCTTGCTCTTCACAAGCCGCCACAGAAATCCGGGGTTGTGCCGCAACCCTGTCAGATAAAAGCGACGCGCCATTTTGCTTTTGCCGTGCCGGGCCAGAATACGGCCAATGCGCCACATCATTATCCCATAGGCATCAGGATAACGCGCATAGGCCTCTCGGTTTCGCTTCACAATCCGGATCAACCCGATCGCCTTGGCACGTTTCAGTTTCGAGATGCCGTCGGGCGAGGAAAACGCCATGACCACCGGTTCGGGGTATTCCGCGATTTTCGTGTGTTGCGCCAGCGACGAACTGAACGCCCAGTCGGCGTTCGATCGGGTGACATCATCGAACCACAACGGCTCCGGATAACAATCGCGTCGAAACAAAGCGTTTTGCAGACTGATGCGGTTTTCGATCAGATATTTGCGAACCTGATCCTCATGCGGCTTCATGATGCGATGTGGCGGTGGCCGCATCGAAACCAGACCGACCCCATAGGAACCATCTGGCCCGCTGCCGTAAAGCACCTTGGAATGGATGACGGCCCCTACCTCGCGCGGGGCCGCTTCCAACAAATCCACCTGCATTTGAAGTTTGCCGGGCAGCCACAAATCATCGCTGTCCTGAAAGGCTATATAGCGCCCCTTGGCCGCAGTCAGGCCGGTATTGCGCGCGGCGGAGGCGCCACCATTCTTCTCGCGCTTGATGTAGCGAACCCGTGAATCCCCGATTCCATCTACAATAGGCTGCAAATCCTCGGTCGAGGCGTCATCGACGACAATCAATTCGAGATCACGGTATGATTGGTTAAGAACACTGCGCATCGAATCTTCAAGACTGGCGCTGCGATTATAAACCGGCAGAATAACCGAAACGGCTGCACTCATAGACTGCCTCACTTAAAAAATAACTGCGGTGCAGCATAACATGCTGCTGCGGCACGCACCATCAGCAACACCGCTCAATCCCGGAGGGGTGGACGTTCGCACAACAATACCTCACTTTTTCCAAAAATTTACATCACGAAGCAACAATGCCGCCATTTCAATACGGACCGCTAGGTTTGTTCTTGGGGGGGTTATAATATCATTTACAGGACCAGAGACATTAGATCATGCCCGACATCTTCCAGCTGAGCGTTATCATTCCACACCTCAATGCACCGGATGCCTTGCACAGATGTCTGACGGCGCTGGCGCAACAGGCAGATGACGGGGTTTCTTTTGAGGTCATCGTTGTCGACAACGGCTCGGCTGAAACGCCGGACGAGATCTGCGCCGCTTTCCCCTTTGTCCGCCTCGCCCATGAACCGACCCCAGGACCCGGTCCCGCGCGCAGTCGCGGGGCTGCGCTGGCCAGGGCTGAACTGCTGGCCTTCATCGATTGCGACTGCATTGCGCAGCCCGGCTGGATTAGCGGCATCGTCGATTATTTCAGCCACCAACCCGACACGGGCGTGATTGGCGGCGATGTCAGGATTTCACGCGTTAACCCTGATGCAGCCAACGCAATCGAGGCTTATGAAAGTGTCTACGGGTACCGCATGCAGCTTTATATTGTGCGGGATGGCTATGCTGCGACCTGCAACATGGCGGTGCGGCGCGAAGTGTTTCGCAAGGTGGGCGATTTTGCTGGAATCACAATCGCCGAGGATGTGGACTGGGGGCGCCGCGCCACCACGCTTGGAATACAAACTCGTTATGTGCCGCAAATTGCAATCAAGACGCCGGCGCGCAGCTCCTTCCGTGAGCTGACCCGAAAATGGGATCGTCATATTGGCCACGACTTTGCTGAAATTTCAGGCATCGACGGACAGCTGCGGTGGAGTGCTCGCGCACTGATGCTGGCGGCGTCCCCTATGGGTGAAGTGCTGCGCATCTTCCGCTCGGACCGTGTTTCGGGGGTGCGGGAACAGTTTCTGGCACTGTTTTGCCTGACACGTATCCGCCTTTACCGGTGCCGCCGCATGTTTGCGCTTTTGTTCGGCCGGGACGCGCAGGCCGCGTCTGCCTGGCGGCAAGGAAGCTGATCCGCATGTCACACAAAGCCCCATCGTCGCAAAACCGCTTGTTACTGAACCCAGATGGGGTACAAGTTTTCAAGCAGATTTATTTCAAGCAATCAGTGAAAATACAGCAAAGAGTGCCATGACCAGAGAAGCCATTTTTAACGATTTGAACGAGATTTTTGCCGACGTTCTTGATCTCGACGACCTGTCTCTGACAGAAACAACCACCGCGGACGAGGTCGAGGAATGGGACAGCCTGAGCCATATCCGCCTGGTTGTGTCGATCGAACAGCATTACGGGTTCAAATTCTCAACCGCTGAGATCGAGGCACTGAAGTCGGTGGGAGATCTTGTAGACTGCATTCAGGAAAAAACCGGTTAGCGGAGTGGATCATGGCTGTGTTCTCTATCGAAGGGCTCCACTGGTTGCGTCCTGCTCCATCAGATTTTCGCGCCAGGTTGCGCGCACTTGATCCCGCCACAGAAACCGGCGCGATGGCCGTGCTGGCCAATCACGCGCTTGATCTCAATAAGCTGACCCAACTGAACCGGGCGATGGACAAGGTGGACCCGGCACAGGCGAAAAGTGCATCGCTGTCCCCGGTTCGCCTTGCTGTGCTGGCGGATGCGACCACCGAATATACGGCCCCCGCGATCCGTGCCAGCGCGCTGCGCCACGGAGTTTTCGCCACGCTCTACGTACCGGACTATGGTCAGGCTACGCAGGAAGTGCTGAATCCTGAAAGCGGGTTGGCCAGTTTTGGCGCTGACATGGCGTTGCTGGCGCCGGACTATCGCAGTCTGGGACTGGCCACGGTGCATATGGACCCTGCGGCAGCCGAAGCAGCAGTGGCAGGTGCTATGGCCCATATCCGCAGCCTGCTTGACGGGCTGGCGCGCTCTGCGATCCCGACAGTTATCCTGCAAACCCTGCCTATTCCTCCCGATCCCTGGTGTGGGCACCATGATCGCCGGGCCCCAGGCTCGATTGCGGCACAGATCGCTGCCTTCAATGAAGACCTCCTGGCGCTGACTGAAGAATACTCCGTTACCTTGCTGGACATTGCTGCGCTGGCCGACACGGTTGGCCGGGCGCGCTGGTTCGATCCCGCTTATTGGCACCGGGCAAAACTTCCTTTCTCACTTGATTGTGTCCCCCTTTATGCTGATCACGTCGCCCGGATACTGGGCACATTGCGCGGCAAAGCGCGCAAATGCTTGGTTCTGGATCTCGACAATACATGCTGGGGCGGTGTTATCGGTGATGACGGGATCGACGGTATCCGCGTCGGGCAGGGTACGCCGGAAGGCGAAGCCTTTCTTGCAATTCAGCGATATGCGCTGGACCTCAAGGCACGCGGTGTGGTGTTGGCGGTCTGTTCCAAAAACGAAGAAGACGCGGCACGCCTGCCCTTCCAGAAACATCCCGACATGCTGCTGCGTGAAGACGATATTTCGATCTTCATCGCCAACTGGACCGATAAGGCCAGCAACATCCGCCATATTGCGCGGTTGCTCAATATCGGCACCGATGCGCTAGCGTTCCTCGACGACAATCCGGCCGAACGCGAGCGGGTGCGCCAGATGCTGCCCGAGGTCGCCGTACCCGAATTGCCGGACGACCCCGCATTTTACCCGACCGCATTGGCTCAGGCCGGGTATTTTGAGACCACCGGCCTGTCAGCCGACGATGCGCAGCGTGCCGAGCAATACCGTGCCAACGCCGCCCGCAGCGTTGCGATGGAAGCTATTGGTGACTACGGCGCGTATCTGGAATCACTCGACATGGTGTGTGAAGCGCGCGGTTTCGATGATGTCGGTCGAACCCGTATTGCTCAGTTGATTAACAAATCCAACCAGTTCAACCTGACTACGCGCCGCTATACCGAGGCCGAAGTGGCCCGCATGCAGCAGGATCCGGATCTGTTCACATTACAGATACGGCTGGCTGACAAATTTGGTGACAACGGCATGATCTCGGTGTTGATCTTCCGCAAGGGCCCTGAGGACTGGACCTGCGACACATGGCTGATGAGTTGCCGGGTGTTGGGGCGCCGCGTCGAAGAAGCTGCCCTGGGGCTTGTCGCCGAGGCAGCGCGCCGAGCAGGAGCCAGGCGGCTGGTCGGCGAATACATTCCATCCGAGAAGAACCGTATGGTGTCGGGACATTTCGAGAAGCTGGGATTTTCAAGAACCGCTGAAGACGCTGACGGGCGCACGGTCTGGCACCTTGATCTCACCAGCTATGACACCCCCACTGAATTGCCAATGACATTAAACGGCCCGCGCGCCGATGCAGCCGCCTGAAAAATTGGATTACTCGATGTCTTCGCCTTCTTCCGATCCCTCTTCTGACCTCCTGGCAGCTGACCAGCCCGCAACCCGTCGTATCGTCGAGGCAGTCATGGCGCTCTGGCCTGAGCATGAGCGCTATATTCGCAAAAGCCTTGCGGGTCGCGATGCCGATATGATGCGCACCACCGAAGCCCTGGCCGACGCGGTGCTGTTGCTGGTCGGCGACCGGCTGGACACCATCGCGGCACATTATCGCTGGACCTGCGACCGGTTGCGTGAAGAAGAATTGTTTTTCCACCGCGAAGGCCGGTATCGCCTGTCGACTTTCGCCGAAGCCGATGCAGAGGTCTATTCCGATGCCGACTATATGGAAAAATACATGGATGGGCTGCTGTTCAGTCAGGTGCTGTGGTTTAATCATGCGGCAAGCTGCCATTTCTTCCTGACCGAGGTACCCGCCCTTCTGCGCCCAGGCGGCCATCTGCTGGAGGTCGGGCCGGGTCACGGGCTAATGATGTCGCTGGCCCTGCGCGACTTTGGACTGTCGAGCGCTACCGCCTGGGATTTGTCGCAGGTCTCGCTGGATCAAACCCGTGCGGCACTGGAGCGGCTGGGTCATCATGATTGTCATTTTGCGGTTCAGAACGTCATGGATGTGCCCGCTGACTCACCACCGGCAGATCTGGTGGTACTGTCCGAGGTGCTGGAACATCTGGAAGACCCAAAATCGGTCATGCGCAAGCTGCACGCTCAGGTTCGCCCTGAAACAGGCCGCATCTTCATCAACGTGCCGATCAACAGCCCCTCGCCCGATCACCTCTACCTGATGCGGACGCCCGATGATGCGCGCGCGCTCCTTAACGATACCGGGTTCGAGATTCTGAAAGACGGTTTCTTCGCCACCCAAGGCACCGCATTGGAACGAGCGCTGCGCAACAAGATTTCCGTCTCGGCCTGCATGATTGCCCGCCCGGTCTGATCGTATCCGTTCATGCTGTTCAATTCCCTTCCGTTTGTTTTCATTTTCCTGCCACTGACGCTAGCCGGCTATTACCTGCTGATCCGGATGGGGCTGAAACAGTGGATTTTCCTGTTTCTGGTCATCGCCTCGCTGATCTTCTACGCAGTCTGGAATCCGCCCTATGTTCTGCTGCTGATCCTGTCGGTTCTGGGCAATTATCTCACCGGACTGTGGATCGAGCGGACACGGGATAACGGAAGCGGCTCAGGCTGGGCCCTGGCCCTAGGCGTTGTCGGTAACCTGCTGGTGCTGGGCTGGTTCAAATATGCCAACTTCTTCGTCGACAACGCGAATATACTGGGGGTCGGTCTGCATCTGGAAAGGATCATCCTACCGCTCGCCATCTCATTCTACACTTTCCAGCAGATAGCCTTTCTTGTGGATGTCTCGCGCGGCGAGATTCGCACAGGAGGAATCTGGCGCTATGCCACGTTCGTGATTTTCTTTCCGCAGCTCATCGCGGGTCCGATCGTGCATTACAAAGAGATGATGCCGCAATTCTTCGGACGCAATCCGGGGCGTTTTGTGACCGCGAATCTAACCGTCGGATTGGTGATATTCGCAATCGGCCTGTTCAAGAAGACGGTCATCGCCGATAGCGCCGCGCTTTATGCCAGCCCGGTTTTCGACGCTGCGCAGGCTGGGAGCACAATAGGCTTGCTGGCCGGATGGAAGGCCGCGCTGGCCTATACGGTGCAGCTTTATTTTGATTTTTCGGGCTATTCCGACATGGCCATCGGCCTGGCGCGCATGTTCGGTATCAAACTGCCGGTCAACTTCCATTCACCGCTGCGCGCCGCCTCGATTATCGAATACTGGCGGCGCTGGCATATCACCCTGCAGCAGTTCATCGTATCCTATATGTATCAGCCGCTGGTATTGCCCCTGTCACGGCTGGCCGCACAATGGCGGCTGGGGAAATGGGCATCCTTCTCGGTAACGGTCGCCGCACCCACGGTTGTTTTGTTTGTGGTGATCGGCCTTTGGCACGGGGCCGCCTGGACCTTTGTGTTGTTTGGTCTGATGCATGGCACATATCTGGCGATCAACGAGTTCTGGCGCGCGCTGCGGCGCAAGGCGCGCCGTAAAAGTGGCGTTCCCGGCTCCAGCATGGCGTTGTACCACGCCGTGACACTGATTGCTGTGATCTTCGCCAACGTCATGTTCCGCGCCGACAGCCCCGCTGCGGCGGCCGCTATCTGGCAGGGTATGACCCGCCTGGACGAGATCGCAAACTTGCCTGCTGTGCTGCCTGCCAAAACTGCCGAACTGATAACCGAGCCCGGGCTATTTCTGCTGGGTGCCGCCACGCTGATTTTCCTGTGCCCGAATACACAGCAGATCATGGGACGGTATTCACCGATCCTGCATTGGAATCGCTGGCGCACACGAGCCCCGGCGCTGCTGCACCTGCAATGGCGCCCGACCCTGCCCTGGATGATCTGGACCGGCGTGGTTCTGTTTCTTGGGCTTGCTTTCATCCTGCGC
Organism: Ruegeria sp. CDSA246; assembly: GCF_059611225.1. Lineage (NCBI taxonomy): Bacteria > Pseudomonadati > Pseudomonadota > Alphaproteobacteria > Rhodobacterales > Roseobacteraceae > Ruegeria > Ruegeria sp. CDSA246. Next base: position 21,439 of record NZ_JBXWPD010000020.1, read on the forward strand.
GGGCAGTCAGAGTTTATTTATTTCAACTTCTAGGATGCGCCGATGACCAAACCCCTGCGCCTGCGCACCTTCCTCACCGGCCTCTGGCTTACGGTGCTGGCCTGTATTGTGCTGGCATTCCTTCTGCCGCATGATCCCTATTTCCGTTACCAGGCCATGAGCGGTACGATCTTTGAGCGCGCCCGGTGGATCTATGAGCGTATTCATTTCGACGACACCCCAATCGATATCGCTTTTCTGGGCTCGTCACGCACGGCACGCGGCGTGATTTCCCCCGATCTGGAGGACAATCTGGCCGAAAAAGGGATAGATGCCCGCGTCGTCAATTTCTCGCTGCCCGCCTCCGGTTTCGATGTTCGCCTGCCGATCATCCGCGAATTGTTATCGGAGCATAAACCCAAACTGATCGTGATCTCGGTGGTTGAGCAATTCCCCCGACACGGGCATCAGGCCTTTGGCGATCTGGCCGGCGCTGGTGAAGTTCTGCAAAGCCCGTGGATCGTCAACCGGAACCTGCCGGAAAATCTGGCGCGCCTGCCGATCCGGCAGATGCAACTGGCTGCCGCCGATCTGTTGCCCGAAGCGTTCGGTTATCAGCCCGATTTCAACCCCGCCACCTATGCCGGCACAACGATTGACCCGCGGATTTTCAATCCCGGCAAAACATCCGGCCCCAAAAGCGCTGCCGATATCGAAGCGCTGGAAGGCGAATCCAAATTCCGCCGCCGTAACCTGACACGCCCGATCCTGCCTGAATCGATGGCCGGGATCGAGTTCGGTATTCCCCGCACCTATCTGCGCCGGATCGCCGAACTGGCTGAATCCGAGGGTGTGCAGCTTGCCTTCCTCTATCTGCCTTTCTATGGCGGCTATGCGGAACCCTTCGAGAAAGCATGGCTGGAACAATACGGACCGGTCTTCTCGGCGGATTTCCTGCGGGATGATCCAAATCTTTATAACGATGTGGCCCATGTCTCGGAAACCGGCGCCGTGCTGGTGACAGACTGGCTGACCGAAACGCTTACCCCGCTGCTCGCCCCTTCAACCGGGTCGTAAGAACAGGAGACGATCATGACCATAATGCAGAACTCCCTCCGTTTGCACCATGTGGGAATCGTGCAGCCAGACATGGAAAGTGCCGAAAATTACATGTCGCTGTTTGGTCATACCGAAGACTATCGCGGCTATGTCGAGGAATTCGAATGCTGGTGCCTTTTTTGTACAGCGCCCGAAAATGGCACCGCCGTGGAGCTTGTAGTGCCAACCGGCGGATCGCTTGCCCGGTTCAACCGTGGCGCCGGGGGGCTGCATCACTATGCGTTCGAAACACCGGACATTCTGGCGTTGCAAAAAGAGCTCGCCGCCCGGGATGTCACGATGTTGCAGGAAAACCCGGTTAAGGGCGCCGGGAATTTCCTGTGTAATTTCATCAACCCAATCGCTACACGCGGCGTTTTGGTGGAATATGTTCAGCCACTGGATGGCAGCGCCTGAGACTTAAACCCCATTGGGGCTGTTAAGAGGTCGGCCTGAAACCGGCTCCAAAAATGTTGCAGTCACAATACGACCGGACACAAATACGCCGGCGGAAGAAGTTTTTGGCGACGAAGGGCGTTCGAAACTGTAAACAGGCAGCATAACAATAAGAAAACAGGCTACCCCAGAAAAACAATGACGTATGCGGTGGCCAGAGCGGTAACTAAACGTAAGACTGAGGCACTTGTGAAACGGCATCTAATTTATCGCACCTTGTCGGTTAGCGCATGTTCGATCTGCTGTTTGTTGCCTGCTTCAGCCCAGGAAAACGGGACAGAACTGGTCTTCGGCTTCAATCAAAGCCTTGAAACCGACGACAACCTCGAACTCGATCCGGTCAGTGCTGGCAGAACCACATTTGCTTCCACCGGATTATCTCTCGACCTCAGCCATGAAACTCCTTTGGACCGGATCGGTGTGTCTGCTTCCGGCGTGCTGCGTGCCGTGAACGGACCAGGTGCCGAGTCGGGTTGGGACAATCAGCGCTTTCAGCTAGACTATGGCCGCGAAGGCGCACAATCTGCATTTGGTTTCAATACCAGTTATTTTCAATCAAATATCCAGTTTCTACGACCGCTAGAGGAGTTCAGAAATGACGAGGGCGAAATTGAATTGCCACCAGATCTCGATGATCTGAATGGCACCGGTAACAGGGAACGTTACAGGACTGGGCTTTCGCTTGAGCTTGGACAGGATGCGCCAATTGGCGCCGCATTCGACGCCGATTACCTTGCGCTCAGATATACGGACACCACCGATCCGGGGCTGAACGACAACGACCGGTTCAATCTGGGGACAGACTTATTCCTGCGGCTTTCCCCAGTGGTAGAAGGTACATTGGGGCTGGATTATCGGCTTTTTGAATCTGAAAATACCGAACAGACTAGGCGTGAAACCACTACGGGCTTTTTCGATCTGAACGTTGAGTTGTCACCAATTTGGCGCTTTGAGGCCGGTCTCGGCTATACCACTATCGACACGCGAGAATTCGGAGTCGTTACACGAACCGATGGACCCACAGGGCGACTACGGCTGGAGCGAGATATGCCTGATGGCTCCATCGGAGCCGAAATCGAACAGATCGTGACTGACGACGGTGATATCCGTAATTTCTTAATCAGCAGAAACATGGCATTGCCCGCCGGGGAGTTATCATTCACAATCGGCGTATCGGACTCTGAACTGGACAACGCTACCCCTATCGGATCCTTGAATTGGAGCCAAAACTTACCAAGGAGCGTAATCAGCGCACAAATCCGCCGGTCGGTAGACTTTGATCAGGAGAAAGGGAACGTCATCAGAACCGCCGCATTTCTAGGCTATTTTTACGAAATTAATAACATTTCGGGAATCAGTCTCAACGCTGGATATACGATTAGCGACGAGGTGACGGACACAATTGATCGAGCCAATTTTAGTGCCTCTTACCAGTACACCTTGACAGAAGACTGGGCGCTGAATACCGGGTACCGCTATCGGATGCGTGAAGATCTGACAGACCCGCGTGCGCAATCTCATGCCGTTTTTTTCACCATTGGCCGGGACTTTATCCTGCGCCCTTGACACAGCAGCTGATCAATATCCGAATTTTCGCAACACCGGACCCAGTTCGCGCTCAATATAGGCGACGTGATCAGGCTCCAGCTCTTTCCGCCACTGTCCGGATTTGCCGCTGCGCAGGTGAGATTTCCGGGCGACACCCCCGGTCTTTTTTCCACTCCGGCTCTTGGCCTCGAACAGCCGCATCAGGTCAGTGGCCAGGTCCAGATTCCGCCCCTCGAACCCGAGATGGCTGAACATGTCGCGATAGATGTCGGCACGGCCTTCGCCCATCAGGTCTTCGAACGACACCTCAAAAATATCCGGATCGCCCGTATCCCAGTTCAGCAATGTATCCCGGTAGAAGAAAATGAAGTGATCTATCTCCATGAACAAACCGTCATACGTATTGGCCGCATTCAGCTTGCTTTGATAGGTCTGTCCGTTCTCATCCGGCCGATGCACCCACGCTTCATGGGTCCATTTGTGGTAGTGATAACCTGACACGATCATGTCGCGCGGATCGCGCATCACGTGCACACCCCGGTAGGGAGCCAGCCGCGGCAGATCGAGTTTGCCATGCATCGACATGACCAGACGCGAATGCGGATCAGGATGCTCGATATGTACCTTTTGATAAGGCAGGTTCAGGCCATAACCCAACAGGCGCAGCACCGCCGTAAAATAGGTCGTCATCACCTTATGATGGGTCGCCACAAACATAACCGGGATTTCCTCTGGCACATCCGCACCCCGCATCCGGGTGGAGGTCAGACGGCCCAGCAAGGACCAGAATTCCGGGTTTATCAACAAGCCCCTGTTCTTTTTGATAAAGTTTGGTACCTCGCGCCGCAGATGATCCATCCGGGAACGGCGGACCGGCGGCCCGAATCCGGCTGCGGTCATGATTTTTCGATCCTGAAGATTATCCTGCAAATCAATCGTCCGAGAAAAAATAGAAATCCACCATAACGCAATCTAACCTGTCTTAAGAGGACGAACAGTGATTCCAGACCGCCCACACTATTTTTTGGACATTCTCCCGATTTTGGCAAAATAACTTCAATATTGGAAACTATGGACGTGTGACCAAAACCAGGATACGGCGGAACGCCTTATCACTTCAGTTTGAGTAGCCTTTGCCCGCCAATTTTCGTTAAGATCGGAGACGGAACTCCCGCCAGTACAGTTCGTAACGAGTATCAGGGGAAACAGGTGAGTATTACGACGTCTGCGGAAAACTCCGATCGGATAGGCCGCGACAGGATTTTCAATCCCGTCGGGCTGTTCTGGTTCGCATTGCTGGTTCTGGGCTCGATCCCGATTTTCTGGATCGGTATCGTGTCGCTGGGTCAGGCCTGGGCAACCGCTGAATACAGCCACGGCCCACTGATCCCGGTTATCTCTCTCTATCTGTTCCTGCGGGAGATGCGCAATTACCCGCCCCCGCCGGGCGAGGTCAGGGACCGCTGGCCCGGTATCCTGGTGATTGCGTTCGGGCTGGTTGTGGCAATCCTGGGCAATCTTGCCAGCGTCCCCGACATTGTCACCTATGCCATGATCATCTGGACCGGCGGTGTGGTGCTGACGGTGTTTGGCTGGAACATCGGGCGGCGGCATCAGTTGCCGGTGCTGCATCTGGTCTTCATGCTGCCCCTGCCGAATTTCATCTACTGGAAGCTGACAATCTTCCTACAAGGCATCTCTTCGGTCATAGGGGTCTGGTTCGTGCAGCAGGCAGGCGTTTCCGTCTATCTGGACGGGAATATCATCGATCTGGGCGTCTATAAGCTGCAGGTGGCCGAGGCCTGCTCAGGTCTGCGCTATCTGTTCCCAATCCTTAGTTTTTCTTATCTTTTCGCCCTGCTTTATCGTGGTCCGGTCTGGCACAAGGTGGTGCTGTTGATGTCGGCCGCGCCACTGACCGTGCTGATGAACTCGATCCGCATCGGCGTGATCGGGGTTTTGGTCAATCACCATGGAATCGAAATGGCCGAAGGGTTTCTGCATTTCTTTGAAGGCTGGGTGATCTTCCTGACATGTATCGCCATCCTGTTCGCCATGGCTGTCACACTGCAGCGCCTGACGCCAAACCCCAAACCGCTGGCCGAGGCAATTGATCTGGATACCCGTGGCCTGCTAAAAGTGGGCGAACGCATTTTTGCCATCCGACCCTCGCGCGCCCTGGCAGCAGGCGCTTTGCTCACACTGGCAGTATCGGTAGCCTGGGTTATGCAACCCAACCCAGACAAAGAGCCGATCGATCGCAGCCCCTTTGCACTTTATCCACGCCAATTGGGGAACTGGTCGGGGTCGGCAGCGCTTCTGGACCCGGATGTCGAACGAGTACTGGGCGCGACCGATTACCTTAACACCACCTATGCCGCGCCTGGACAGAATGGCTACATCAACATGTTCGTCGCCTTCTACGACAAACAAACCGAAGGCGACGGCATTCATTCGCCCGAGGTTTGCCTGCCGGTAGGTGGATGGGAAATCTTCAGCCTGGAGCCCTATCGGATCGACCCGGGCGTCCCCGCCTATGGCGCGTTCGAGGTGAACCGCGCGGTCATTCAGAAAGGCCTGCAAAAGCAGCTAGTCTATTACTGGTTCGAACAGCGCGGCAAACGCCAAACCAACGATTTCGCCGCCAAGATCGGGGTGGTGGTAGATGGTCTGACGATGGGTCGAACCGACGGCGCGCTAGTGCGCTATGTTACCCCGATCCGCGAAGACGAAACCGAGGCTGACGCGGATGCCAGATTACTGGGCTTTGTTGGGCAGAGCTTGTCGAAGCTGCCAAGGTTTGTGCCGATGTAATTTCCACAATTCCCGCCTAACCAGACAACAGAAACCGCTCTTTTCAGAGCGGTTTTTTCTCCGCCACCCTTCGGTAGGCACCGATCAGTGCGTCCACCTGATGATCCCAGCCCAGTTCTGCTTCGACCCGGGCACGACCAAAGCGACCCATCTCGGCCGATTGCTCCGGGTCGTTCAGCAGTTCGAGAATCTTGTCGGCCATGTCGGTCGTGTCATTAGGCGCGGCATACAGCGAAGACCGTCCTGCAGAATAGCGCCCCTCGGCCACGTCGAACTGTACGATGGGTTTTGAAAACGCCATGTATTCCAAAATTTTATTCATGGTGGATTTATCATTCATCGGGTTCACCCGGTCCGGATTCACACAGACATCCGCCGTCGACAGCACTTCGAACAGGTCCTGATCAGGCGCGCGCCCAGTAAAGGTCACGTGGTCGCCCAGCCCCAGCCCCTCGGCCTGCGCCTTCAGCCCGTCCAGCGCCGGGCCGCCGCCGACCAACACGAACTGCACATCATAGCCACGGTCTTTTACTATGATCCGCACAGAATCGAGCAACAGATCGATCCCTTCCTGATCTCCCATAACTCCCACATAGCCCACCATATACGCACGCCCGTTGCGCCACTTGGGGTTGGGGGCCGTTACAATCAGCCGATTGAGGTCGGGGCCCGAGCGCACAACAAATACATCCTCAGACGCAATCCTGCCGCGCTCCTGTGCTATCTCCCGATAGCTTTCATTGGTCGATATCACCACATCGGCGCTGCGAAATGTCCAGCGTTCGAACAGTACCATGAGCTTCCAGAAAAAACCGCGCTTGCCGAATTTAGCCTCGTAGAGCTCGGGATTGATATCATGGTGATCGAAGATGAACCGTTTGCCAAAAAGCTTGAAGGGCAAGGCCACCAGAAAGATCAGATCGGGCGGGTTGCAGGCCTGCAAAGTATCAAACCCGTGCCGGCGGGCGACCCTCAATGCCAACCGCATCTCTTGAAACAGCGCTGCCCCGTATTCTACCAGATATCCAAGCGCCCCGCTTGCATCGATCGGCAAATTGTGACGATAAATATGCACGCCATCAACTTCTTCATACAGGGCTTCATACCCTTTACCCGTTGGGCAGATTACCGCCACTTCGGCACCGGCAGCGCAGAGCGTACGGCATTCGTGCCAGACCCGTCGGTCAAAAGGCAATGGCAGGTTCTCGACGATAATCAGCACACGCCGACCAGCAAGCGGTTTTGCCTGCCGGGCCGCATCCATACGGGGTGTTTCAACCAAATCAACGTCTTTCATGGTAACTGACCTGTATGGCGGATCTCAGGGTTACCTGACAAGGTAAGCGCTTCAATCGTCGCATTTGACGCGATAACCCGGTCATAACGCGTTGTCTCGGCGTGGGTGCGATCGACCAGAAGACGTTCCAGGACCGGCAACTGGCTGTAGGCATAGCCTAGATTGGCCCCGACCAGCTTGGTGGCATCAATGCCCGGGTCATAAATATCCAACTCGTACCCCGCAGCCAGAAGTTTGCGAGCCAGATCAACATTTGGGCTTTCACGCAGATCGTCCGTTCCAGCCTTGAATGCCAGCCCGGCCAGCAGAATACGCGCCGGTTTTTTCAGCCCTTCAACCGCATATTCGAACAGGCGGTGCTTGTGCGCCTCATTTGATCCCAGCAGGCTGTTGATCAGCGGCAGGTTTGCCCCGGTATCCGCGGCTATATACTGCAGCGCCCGCACATCCTTGGGCAAACACGAGCCGCCAAATGCCCCGCCGGGCCGCATATAATAGGGTGAAATGTTGAGTTTGGTATCCGAGACAAAGATCTCATGCACCTGCCGAGCTGAAATACCCTGTGCCAGACAAACACGCCCGACCTCGTTGGCAAAGGCAACTTTGACCGCATGCCAGCTGTTATCGACGAATTTTGTGATTTCCGCCTCGCGGTAGCCGACGGTAAATGTAGGGGCCTCAATATTGGCGTTCAGTGCACCCATCACCGCATTGGAAGCACCATCCCGGGTTCCGATCACCACTTTTGGCGGGTTGAAATAATCTTCGACTGCGCTGCCCTCACGAAGAAATTCAGGGTTATAGACCACCTCGACCCGGTTTTGCATCGCCTTTCCCAGAACAGCCTCGAAGATTGGCAGAACAAGTTCCTCGACAGTACCAGGGCGAAATGTCGAACGATAGGCGACAACCAACGGGTGTACCCGGTCAGCGGTCAGCGCCATCGCTATCTGCCGGGTCACATCTGCGATGAACCCCATATTGTGCGATCCATCCGCAGCTGAGGGTGTGCCGACACAGACAATAGCCAGATCACACCCATCAAGATGCGCCCCTATCGTCACATCCGCTGAAATCCGGCCTGCCGTGACCCCTTCGGTCAGCATCTCCTGCACACGTGGCTCCACAATCGGAGCCTGGCCGGCCGTGATCTGACGCACCTTTTTCTGGCTCACGTCTATCCCGATGACCTCGTGACCTTCACTGGCAATACAACAGGCCGCCGTAAATCCGACATAGCCAAGACCCAATACCGCAACCTTCATTAAATTCTACCTAATTCTGGAAACTCGAAATCAACCTAAAATGAAGCGGCCGGATGACCCGCGCCCGCCTAGTCACCCCCTGTTATAAACATCCTCATACCGTACGATGTCGTCTTCACCCAGATAGGACCCGGTCTGCACTTCGATCAGATACATCGGCACCTTGCCAGGGTTTTCCATTCGGTGCACCGCACCCAGCGGGATATAAACGGATTGGTTTTCTGTCAGCAAGTTCACCTCCTCGCCCACGGTCACACGCGCCGTGCCGGCCACAACGATCCAATGCTCAGACCGATGCACATGACTTTGCAGACTCAGGATACCGTCCGGTTTGACCATGATCCGTTTGACCTGGAACCGATCCCCCAGACACAGGGTCTCATACCAACCCCAGGGGCGGTGAAAGCGGGGATAGTCCTCGGCCTGCGCCACCTTGTTCGCTTTCAGTACGCCAACCGCCTTTTTAACGTCCTGCGCCCGGTCCATATCGGTAACAAGTACCGCATCACGCATTGCGATAGCGGCAATATTCTTCAACCCAAGGCCTACTAACTGGATATTGGCATCTTCGCTGCGCAACAGCGTGTTCTGGCAATCAATCGCCGTGGCCGCCCCCACCTGAGCGACCCTGTTCTCATCCAGTGGCAGGGTCGCATGCAGAGTATCCCAACTGCCCAGATCAGACCAGTCAGCCTCTAGCGGGACAGCAACGATATTCCGGGCCTTTTCCATAATCGCATAGTCGATCGAAATCGGATCAATCCCCTCAAAAGGGTCCGCCGCCAACCGGAAAAACCCCAAATCCGTTTCCCCCTGCGACAGAGCCGCACGACACGGTGCCACCATTTGCGGCATATGTTCCTCGAAGGCCGCAATGATATCGCGGACACGGAACATAAACATTCCCGCATTCCACAGCACATTGCCACCTTGCAACAGCTGGACTGCTCGCGCCTTGTCCGGCTTTTCGCAAAACTCTGCAAGCGGGGCAGGCTGCCCGGGCGTCACCACACCATCCAGCCGCAGATACCCGTACCCTGTTTCAGGGCGGTCCGGCACCACCCCGAATGTGACCAACGCCCCGCCCTGAGCCGCTTTGGCCCCCACAGCCACGGCGTCGAGAAAGGCCTGAGTGTCGTGCACCAGATGATCCGAAGGTGCGACCAACATCAATGCATCAGGTATTTTCTCAAGACTCAACGCCGCAGTCAGAATAGCAGGTGCGGTATTACGCACAGCGGGCTCTAAGATGACCTGACCATCCGACAGGCCCAAAGCAACGGCCTGATCTTCCACCAGAAAACGGAAATCCTCGTTGGTTAGAAAGATTGGCGCATCGAATTCCGGTCCGGAAAGCCGTGACAGGACGCTCTGGAACAGACTTTGCTGACCGTCAAAAGATACGAACTGCTTAGGATACGCACGCCGCGAACTGGGCCACAGTCGGGTTCCCGAACCACCACAAAGAATGACCGGATAAATCATTTAACATACTCCAAATTTAACGAATGCACCTCTTATTGAAACTAGATTGTACCAACGGAAACGTCCTCGCAATCACTCACCAATCCGTACATTCCTAGTGGCACATCAACCGTACCCATAACCGTACCCATATCCGTAAATACTGTCAGTATAGTGGCATTTGTTCATAATCACGCCCATCACGTTGGTGAGTTCTGCTAATTGACGCTCAGCCACATCAATCTGATCAATCGTCGTGCGTTCAGCTTCCGTCATCAGCAGAGCGCAATCAGCGTTTTTGAGAAATCCAAAATTGTCGTCCGCCGCCAGTAACGGCGGCATATCAAACAAAACAAGATCGGGTTCGAATTCTGCCTCAATTGCCGCAATAACATCGCTGGCCTTCTGGCTTTGCAGAATTTCAGCTGCATCTGTAACGGCCCCACGGCTCAACCCCAGCGCCACGTTCTCCCCAACTCTATACCCGTGGTCAGAAAGTAACGCCTTGCCTTGCAGAATGTCACCCATCGTGCATTGACAGTCCTGCTTCAACATCAAGGACAAACCTGCCCGACGCAGGTCAAAATCCAAAACAACAGTGCGCAAATCAGTCTGCCGCCCGAAACTGAAAGCCAAGTTTGCGGCAGTGGTACTTTTACCGCATGCACTGTGTGGAGAAACCATCGCTACCCTCTTCCAGCCATTGACGCCAGCCTGCTGCAATATGCGTGTACGCAACATATCATAAGGCCCTGCTGCGGCACCGCCGTCGTAGCTGACAAGCCGATTTTGACTGATATCTGTTTTGGAAATATCGAGTGGCGTCAGGTCAAACCAGGGATCAGTAGTTCTGTTTGTAGACACCTCTTCTTGGATAGCCTTCTCCGGTACAACATCGGACTGAGCAGACGCCTTCTTGTTTCTCTGTGACCGTGCTTTTTCTATAGCTTTCTGCAGTTTTTCCATTCAGCACTATCCTTCCAGGACAAAGACTGTCCGTTTCGTCTCACCACCGGATACCAATTTTGTCCATAACCCGCTCAGCCAACAGATCCAGAGGCTGGTAGAATACATGAACCGCATAAACAGCCGCTGGCACGCCGACCACAATGACAAACACCCGCAACAACCTCAGCACCCTGAAACGCATCACTTCTCCAGAGGTCGAAATATAGGGAATAGTCGCCAGTGGCGTAATATCCAGTTTTGCAACCAAATCTTCTGGCCGGCGCAAAGTCCGATTCAGCAACTCCAGCAAAACAATTAGGCCAATCCCAGCCAAAATACCGAAAAAGCTGCCACCACCGGCGATCATCATCCGATTAGGCTTGGTCGGGCTACTTGGAGCGACTGGTGGTTCTATCACAGATATGCGCTGACCTTGCGCCGTCACTTCAATCCGCTCACCTGTACTGGCGCGGGCCAAGCTCTCGACCGCAACATTGTACTGCCCCTCTATATGCTGGTAGTCGAGCTCAAGATCATCAAGCCGGATCTGTTTTTCCGGCGTTTGATTAATAGTCCGGCGCAGTTCGTCTAATTGCAGATTCAAATCAATTTTTTGTTCTTCGGAAGCTGCAATTCTGGAATCCAGATCCGCCAACTGAACATCCAACAACGGATTCCCGGACTGCGGCTCGCTCTCTTCTACAAGTTGCGGCATTGAATCAACCTGTTCCTCAAGCTGTTTGATACGAGCTTCAAGAAGCTTAACACGCGGATTGGTAGTGGAATAAATCGCCAGGGCTTGATTGAGCTCCCGGCGCAGGCCCACCAGTTCCAGTTGCTCAGGGGTCTGATTAGGTATGCGGTTTCCCGAAACCTGACCAGTTGTCTCATAGATATCGATCAACCGGCTGCGCTGCGAATTCAGCACAGCCAAATCTCGGTTCAGCTGTGCCAACCTCTCTTGCAGAAGAGTCTGCTGATTCAGTCGGAAATTAAGTGTATCCGGTAACACACCCGCGTTTTTGGTTTTAAAAGCCAAAATCTGGGCGCTGCGTTCAGCCAGTGTCTCGCTCAACCGATCTACTTCTGTTCTGAAAAACTCGAGCGTTTGGGTAGCGCGCCCCGTTCTAGACTGCACGTCTTCCTTCTGGATCAGTGTTAGGTATTCGTTGAGAACACCCGCAGCGCTTGCGCCTGAAGGTCCCTCAAAACTAATTTCCATCAGCGCAGCTTCGTTGCGACCTGTGCGTATTTTGATGACTGTACGGACCCGCATACCCGCCACAATCCTATCAGCCGTCATAACAGAGGGGTCTTCGAAGACATTTTGCCGATTGGCTATCTCCAGCAAGTTGGCCCGGGTCAACAGCCTCTGTTCTATGATTTGCAGCTGCTCCGGTGCCGGTGTTCGCACCGTCGACGCAGCCAACTCATCCGGAATACGTGGCGATTCCACAATCAGCTTCATGCTGGACACGTAAGCCGGCGGCAGAGTCATCGCGATGATGACCGAGGCCGCGCTAATCACCGAGGCCACTATCAGGAAATAGGGCAAACGCCGCACAAAAATCGACCAGTAGTAACGAAAATCCACGTTCAGTTTTCCCGTTTTCCGTTCATCTGCGTCCGAATACTACTCATCCTGCTTTTTCCTCCGGCGGCACTTTTTGATGAGCTCCAAGCTTCAGCACCTGACCCGCCTCCTCCGGTTCAGATACAGAAATAGCACCAAAACAGACCTCGTCCTCCAGCACGCTTCTCACAATCTGCGAGGTGACCAAATGAAGCTCCTCGCTCCATGCATAAAGCATTGCAAACTCGCAGATCTGGTTCACCAACCGTGGCACACCTTCGGTCGCCGCATGAATAAGGTCACAGGCCTCGGCCGAAAATTCCTCTCCTGTACCGCCTGCAACCTTCAAACGATGTTCGATATAGCCAGCAACCGTTTCCGCATCCATGCGAGGAAGATGAAAACTGGCCGCAACCCGCTGCGCCATCTGACGCATCTTTGGCTGCAGTACAACGTCCCGCAACTCGGGCTGACCAACCAGAATTAATTGAATCAATTCGTCCTTGTTAGAGTTGATATTGGTCAGCATTCGTATTTCTTCCAGCCCCTCTCGCGACAGGTTCTGCGCTTCATCGAAGATCAGGACAACCCGTCGCCCCTCGGCATATTCGGAAATCAGAAAATTCGCCAATGTCTGGAACAATTGTACGTAGGGTGCCCTTGGAGTGGCTGGCACGTCCAGCGCGTTGAGCGCCCATTGTAACAACTCTCCACGCCCACCCTGAGCGTTTGAGACCAATCCGATCGTGATATCGTCATCGATCTGGCTGATCAGCTTTTGTAGCAACGTCGTCTTACCTGATCCGATTTCACCCGTGATCAATGTAATCGGAGCTTTAGAGATGATGCCAAATTCAAGGATCGAATAAGCGCGCTTGTGTTGTGTGGACCAATACAAAAAACCCGGGTCCGGCAACAATGTAAAAGGCCGCTCCCTGAGACCAAAATGTTCGATATAGAGATCACCCGTCGTCATGGTGACCCAGAAACTTTTAAAACCATCTACACAACAAACCTTTGCGATATGATCGGGGTAAGCCTGACCAGAACCGCGTACACTCCACACTGACATGGCCCGGCAGGGCTATTAATACAACCGTCTACCTCTTTTTATCACGCTCAGACCCCTGTTAACTTATGTGTGGCATCAATTTCAGGCAATTTTAAGGAGATGCACCAAATCACACAGAAACAATTTACAGCAAGGCACACCTTCGTTCACTGTACGACAACAAACCAATGAGCATACCAAAACTACTTCATTTCAAACTCTGGATTTATACTTCGGAGTTTAACTCTCCATAGGTGTTTTGGGTATATCTCTTACGCAGCGAGCATAGCCATATTACTGGCAATGCAACCAAAAGGATGCTGGCCAGCCCGGTAAGACAATATACACCCATTACCGCGAATGCCCCATAACCCGAGAGGAATGCTATGGCAGCACCGATAAAACCTGTCACTACTGCCAACACCAGAATTCCCATCGGAACACTCCAAGCTACAAAGATAGCGCGCCACCCTCATAAGTAGAGTAAATGTGCCGAAAATCCACTTTTGTCGCAACAGTTTTCCGGTACACCGCGCTCCCGTTAGGAGTAACTATTGCATCAAAAAGAGGCCACTCTATGGCAGCCCCTTGATAATTCAAAAAAATTCTTGAAATCAGGCGGTCGATCTGCGTCGACGCAATAGGCCGAAACCAGCCAATGCACCCAGCAGCATGAATCCGGCAGCCGGCAGCGGCACCGGTGCCACGGCAACCAGGTTCTGGTAACGATATGGCTGCGCAGTGCTTTCCAGAAAGCTCAGACGCCATTTCTTGTCACCAGTATAGTTCTGTGCCGCGTCAAGGTAAGCGTTAGCCTGGGTGATCACACCATTGACCCCCCCATATTTACCTACGGCATTAAAGCCGTCTCCGACTGCACCAGTGACGGTCCAGTCATCATCGTAGACGGCGTTCCACAAAGCTACCTGGAAAGCAGCCGATGTTGTCCTGTTGTCAGCGGCAACGGACTGGCTGTAATTCGCATCAAAAATCGCCTGGATGCGTTGAAGCCCACCATTAGAAATTAGGTCAACGCTGTTCGAGAATGGCGTCTTCGTGATTTTGTAATCATATCCCGTTCCAGTCCCGATCCAAGCTGCTAAATCTAGGCAGAACGCAACGAAATCGCCAAGAACATTGTTTGGTGCCGGAGTTGTTTCGGTCATATCATAAGCACCGGCGTTAACGCGGGTATCATGATAGCCAATGCTTGGAGCGGTCACCTTGACCTTTTTATAACCTCCAGCGGCAGGTCCATTGAGATTTAATGTTGCTGCCGTTGCCGGAACAGCAACTGCGATTGTGACAGCTGTCGCCGCCACGGCAACTTTCTGCAGAAAGACTTTCATAACCCCTCACACGACTTACTCGTTAAACGAGATTGAACGGTAGCCAAAACACGCTTCGCATCTCGTATCGCTTGACCATATTAATTATGTCAGAAAGTGACAATGAACTTGTTCATACTGCCGCATTCCGGCACAATACGCTGCACAAAATCACACCATAAACATCATTGTTTCCATTTTAGGGATATCTGGCTGACTGCATGCCTGATCATTCGACATGATGTGATTGCGGCGGCCGCTCTCCGGTGGCGAGCGAGGTCCGGTATGTTGGCCTCATGGATAAATGCCGTGAGGAGAACGACCATGAAGTACTTTGCTGGTTTGGATGTTTCTTTGAAAGAGATTTCCATGTGTGTTGTCGATGAAGAGGGGCGTGTCGTCTTGCGTAGAAGCTTGCCCTTTTGTCCGTTGGCCGTCCGGGATGCCTTGGAAAAGCAAGAGGTGGCGCCGCAGAGGATCGTGCATGAAAGCGGACAGATATCGATCTGGCTTCAGCGGCAACTTGAAGATTTGGGGCTGCCTGCGATTTGCATTGATGCGAGGTCAGCCCACAAGGTTTTATCAGCCAAGCTAAACAAATCTGATCGTTCGGACGCGGAAGGATTAGCTCAATTGGCCAGGATCGGCTGGTTTACCGCCGTTCACGTCCGCAGCGTAGATGCGGACCGTCTTCGTACAATCATTGGGGCTCGGGATCGCTTTGTGCGTCTCAGAATGGAGATTGAGGCTCATATGCGGGGGATCCTGAAGACATTTGGCATTCGCCTGACCGCAATCGGCAATGGGCGGCAGCGACAGCGGTTCAGAGATCAGCTGTCAGTTGCGCGGCAATCCGATCCGGCGCTAGCCGTCATCATCGATCATGTACTCCCCTCGCACGAGGCAGTGTGTTCAGCGGCGGCTGCGCTTGAGGATGAGATTGCCGCGATTGCCAAACGCCATGACCTGTCGCGTAGATTGATGACGATCCCAGGCGTAGGCCCGGTTGTCGCCTTGAGCTTTCTGGCGCTGATCGAGAACGCAGAGCGATTTCCTAAAACAACAAATGTAGGAGCGTTCCTGGGCTTAACGCCGAGGCGATATCAGTCCGGTGAGGTCGACTATTCTGGCCGCATATCCAAGCGAGGCGATGCCGCCATGCGTCGTCTGCTGTACGAGGCGGCCAGTACATTGATCAGTCGTGTGAAGCGATATTCGCCTTTGAAGTCCTGGGCTGTCCGGCTCGCCGCGAGGCGCGGTTTCAAAAAGGCCGCTGTGGCGACCGCCCGGAAACTCGCCGTGCTCATGTTGACACTCTGGAAAACCGGAGAAGAATTCCATTGGACCAAGGAGGCCGCTACCTGATCTAGATATCCGCCGGAAACGGTTGGACGCGAAGTCCCTGCGGGACGGAAGGCAGATCGATCTCGTTCGAGAACATGGGGCAAAGCATACCCCGCATTCGACATATGGAGACGTTCAGCCCCCGGAAGCCATTATGAGGCGACACAAGTCGACCTCGGAGAGAACAGTGCCCCGCAGCGACAATGCCGACTTCCGTTGACATCCCCGCAATCAGAGAACGGTTTTCCAAGAACAGGCATGGCCGCTTCCATGAAAGCGAATTGTTGCGGCATCTGTTCGAGACAACTGTCGCCCACTGCATCGCTGAAGATTTGGTCAGCGGCGGGCATCGATCCGGCAGATGCGCCCCGCGCCGTGCGTGAGTATCTAGACACACTGGATGAAGCTGCGTTTGGCGCCGCCAGCGAGAGAAAAAATCATCAGGAACAGAGCCTAACGAAGCATGCACACCCATATGCCATCGTCGTCGAAAACCTACAGATGCATGTCCAAAGTCAATCGTTTTTCAGTGTACGGCACCTCAGTGCATTGGTCTTCCAACCTTTCTCACAAGTGTTCGGCATGATGACTGGAATGTTGATCAATCCCGAACAATGGGCCCAAAACGGAAACATCTGTGATTGCCCATGCATGGAATGGAGCACTGCCTAAACTTTACTCAACGTGAAAATCATTGAAATATAACCACTTAAAAACTTCCTGACCTCTGTCATTCAATTTTTATGCAAAAACAAACTCAAAGCTGTTAAACCTTTGGTGGGGGAAATTACAAAGAACCATCGCCCATTTGTGTTATGCGCCAGTTTTAGGCGCGAATTTAATAGTGACAACGAGGTCTGAGCAGACTGTTGTAAGTGTTTGGGGTTATTTTGTTTATGACATCTCATGTAAAAGAATTCGCTGCGGCCGAAACGGCGTCCGCCGAGCGGCTTCGTCATCACAGCATCGCGACACAGCCTTCAAGATTCTATCGGGATCGCATCAAGCGTTTGTTTGACGTTGTTTTGGTTGTCCTGGTGGCACCGTTTGCTGTGCCTTTAGTGACCGTCTTCGCGCTTATTATCGTGATGACCGGGAGGTCGCCGTTTTTTCGCCAGCGTCGGATCGGCAAAGATGGCACAATCTTTGAAATGCTGAAAATCCGCACCATGGAACCCAATGCTAAAGAGAGGCTGGAGGCTCATCTGGCTGCTGATCCCAAAGCCCGGGCCGAATGGAACAGCACACAGAAACTGAAGAATGACCCCCGCATCACACCGATCGGGAAATTCCTGCGCAGATCGTCCCTCGACGAATTGCCTCAACTGTGGAACGTCCTGCGCGGAGATATGTCCATCGTCGGCCCCCGCCCCATGATGGAAGATCAGAAGCCCCTGTATCCCGGAAAGGTCTATTACGCCATGCGCCCGGGCATTACCGGGTCGTGGCAGGTTTCTGATCGCAACGAGACAACTTTTGCCGCGCGGGCTCGGTTTGACAAAAACTATTATGACAGTCTGACATTCAAAACTGACCTGTCGATTCTTGTAAAAACTGTGGGCGTTGTTCTACGCTGTTCGGGTTACTGACACGAACCGACAACGCATGGTTCCTGCATCTGGGGCTGGAAGATCAATAGCATGCTGCAAAACAGCTTACTGAGGTTTGCCCTTATCCTCGGGCTCGGTCTTCTGGCCGCCTGTGATACGGCGGAAGAACGGGCTGAAAAACACTTTCAAACCGCACTGGAGCATCTGGAAAACGGCGATTTCGAACGAGCCAAAATCGAGTTTCGCAATGTTTTCAAGCTGAATGGCACACATAAAGAAGCCCGTCTGACTTTTGCCCAGATGCAGCGTGAACTTGGTGCTATCCCCGAAGCATATGGTCAGTATCTGCGGTTGGTCGAACAATACCCGGACAATCTGGAAGGTCGACAAGCCTTGGCAGAGATGGCGTTAGAAAGCGGCGATTGGGAAGAGGTTGAACGTCATGGGCGCGCCGCTGCTGAAATCGCTCCAGAAGACCCGCGGGCCCGATCTATGCTGGCGGTGCTGAATTATCGCGATGCTACAAGTGATAGGGACAGTGCCGCGCAAACGACCGCCTTTGAAACCGCGCGGTCGCTTTTGGCCGAGAACCCGGATCTGATCGGCGCGCATCAGGTCGTGATTGACAAACTGATCCAGGGTCAGGACTGGCCTGCTGCGCTGGACGCGCTGGACGCGGCGTTACAAACATCTCCAGACTTCACACCCCTCTATACAATGCGTCTGGCAGTACTGAACGAGATGGACGACATGGCCGGCATCGAATCACAGATGCTGCAGATGACCGGGCAGTTTCCCGACGATCCGAACGTCGTTTCGCTGTTGCTGAACTGGTATCTGACAAACGAGAATTTCGAGGCCGCCGAAGCTTACCTGCGAGCCGAAGTCGACCCGGATGCAGAGACTCCCGACAACCGCATCCGGCTGATCCGGTTCCTCAATGAGTATCGCAGCCCCGAGGCCGCCCTGACCGAGCTGGATGCGGCCTTGGCGACCACCGGTCCTCATGACACCGCCTACCGGTCACTACGGGCCGTTTTCGCCTACGAAAACGGAAATGCCGAGGCCGCTATCGCCGAACTACGGGATGTCCTTGTCAAGGCCGAGCCCTCAGCAGAGACCAACAATATCAAAACCACACTGGCGCGCATGCTGAACGCTACTGATCGCACTGAACAGGCAAAAGCATTGGTTGAAGAGGTTATAACCTCGGATGCGCGTCATGTGGGGGCCGCAAAACTCAAGGCCCGCTGGCTCATAGAGGATGACCGCACCGGTGAGGCCATCGCACTGCTGCGCGCCGCCCTTGGGGAAAGCCCGCGCGACGCACAATTGATGACACTTTTGGCCAGCGCTCACGAGCGCGACGGCAACCGTGACCTGATGGCCGAGATGCTGTCACTGGCGGTCGAAGCTTCCGGCGCCGCCCCCGAGGAATCCTTGCGGTATGCGACATTTCTGGCCAGCAACGAACAGGGTCTAAACGCAGAATCCGTACTGATCGACGCGTTGCGGGCGCGGCCGGACAATATTGAACTGCTGGCGACCCTCGGGACACTGTACGTAGACCTGCAAGACTGGGGCCGGGCTCAGGGTGTCATCGACCGGCTGGACAATTTTGGCGAAGACACAGCCGGTATCACGAACAACCTCACGGCGCGGATGCTGGCAGGACGAGGCAATGAAGAGGCGCTGTTGTCCTTTCTGGAAACACTCTCACAAGACCAGACCTTCGGTCAGGTGGCCGAGGTCGGCCTGATCCGGTCCTATATCGGGCAGGGTGAAATCAACACAGCCCTGACCCGGGTCGAGCAAGCCCTGCAGGAGACACCGGACGACCCGGCACTGCGGTTCGTGAAAGGATCGATCCTGATTCTCCACAACCGCCCGGACGAGGCAGAAGCCGCCTTTCAGGCGCTTTTGGAGGACGCACCCGAAACCGAACAGGTCTGGCTGGCACTCTACCGTTTGAAAACCATTCAAGGCAATCCGGACGCAGCCGCCCAAGTCCTGGCTGAAGGCTTGGCAGCCCTGCCCGGCAACCTTAATCTGCGGTGGGTCAAAGCCGGAGCACTGGAACAACTCGGTGATATTGACGGTGCCATCGGAATGTATGAGGTACTCTACGCCGAAAACAGCCATATACCAATTTTTGCCAATAACCTGGCAAGCCTTCTGGCTTCATATAGGGACGACGCAGAAAGCTTGGAGCGCGCATTTACCATAGCACGCCGTCTTCGCGGTACAGACATACCTGCTTTTCAGGACACCTATGGCTGGATTGCCTATCGCCGGGGCGATTTCGACGATGCTCTGATTCATCTGAAACCGGCGGCACAAAATCTGTCTGGCGACCCGATGGTGCAATACCATCTGGGAGCCACCTATGCCGCGCTGAACCAGAACGCCGAAGCTCTGGAAGCGTTCCAAGCCGCCATCGAACTGGATCCCCCTGCCCCGCTGCTGGAAACCGTGACGGCTGCGATCGCAGGTTTGACATCGGAATTGGAAACAGTCCCGACAAACAGCGCAGATAATTGAATTCCAAGGGGCATTCCGGTCACAACCTGCGGACCACGACTCTGCCAGGTCTTACGGACTGCGTGGATACACGCTAACCTGCTCTCTCAACTTAAGCATTTATGAGGACCAGCTATGTTCAGGGTTCTGTTCGGATTTTTTACCATAATGCTCCTTGCAGTCTCAGCGCAGGCGCAAAGCAATTACCGGATCAAATCGGGCGATTCGCTCAATATTGAAGTGCTGGAAGACACCAGCCTCAACCGCAACACGCTGGTCTTGCCCGACGGATCGATCAGCTTTCCGCTTGCAGGCAGTATTTCCGCCGGCGGACGTACTGTCGATCAGGTTAAAACTGATCTGACAAGTGCACTGGCATCCAATTTTGCCGCTCCTCCGACCGTATTCGTCTCGGTTGGTGCCGTTGCTGTACCACCGCCTGCAGCCGCCGCCATCCCGGCCACAAAGGAAGTCTACGTCACAGGCGAGATCGCCAATCCGGGAAAACTGCAAGCTACCCCCAGCACCACAATTCTGCATGCAATCGCCCAGGCTGGCGGGCTGACCCGTTTCGCAGCGGACAAACGTATCCAGCTGCGCCGGGGTGATCAGGTCTTTTTGTACAATTATCGCACAAATGGCGGCGGCATCTCGGGCAGCACGGTTCTGGCCCCGGGCGACGTGATAGTTGTACCGCAGCGCAAGTTATTCGAGTAACACCAAATCACAATAGAGCCACTACCCCGAAAATCCGCGACGCCATTCCTGGCGGCGCTTCCATATTTCGGACCACACCTGCGCATTGTCTCCACCCGGACGCAGCACGGAGAAAGCCAACCGCCGGGTCAGAGGCCAGAACCCAAACAGCACCTTCGCTAGTGGTCTTTGCCAACCGGGAATATGGCGGTTTATCAGTTCGTTCTTGGCCTGCAAAAGACGCACCATCTTGTCGCTACGGACCTTCTCGGAAGCTCCGCCATAGTGCACAATCACAGCATCAGGGGTCATGCGCGGTGCGGCCCCGAGGGTTTGGGTCGCCCGCAGACATAGATCGGCCTCTTCGCCGTACATGAAAAATGTCAGATCAAACCCACCCAGCGACTGCCAGTCTTCCCGCCGGATCAACAGAAAGCAGCCCGTAACGATATCCACCTGGCGTTCGGCGCCACGGTCCCACCCGCCATAGGCCTCGGAGTTAAAAACCGGACTGTTCGGGAAAATACCGGTCAGCCCGAAGGTACGGCAAGAGATATTCCACAGGTTCATCCGGCGCCAACAGGAGGTGGGGTTGAGGCTGCGGTTGCCGTATAGCGTACGCCCGCCCCAAACGCGGGCGTCAGGCCGGGTCTGGGCAAAGGCGACCAGTTTGTCTATGGCCGCGTCCAGAACCACGGTATCCGGATTGAGCAGCAGGATATATTCCCCTAGGGCCCGCTCGGCGGCGATATTATTGGCCTTGGCAAAACCATGATTTTCCCCCTCAGCCAGAAGAGTGATATTGGGAAACTCGCGGGCGATCGCCTCAGCGGACCCATCGGTTGAAGTGTTGTCCACCACGAGCAGTTCATAAGACAATCGGGTTTCAGCCTGAACCGAACGCAGACACTCCAGCGTCATTTCGCAGGTGTTGTAGCTGATAACTATAATGGAAACTTTGGGCACAGGTGCTGACACGAAACTCTTCCACAAACTAAAACTTAAAACGGATCATACATTCTCAGAGTTATGGCCAGCCCTACGATACAACGCAAGCTCCTGAACCGTGATGTTTCGCGCGCGAAACACTTCAGAGCTGATCGGCCAGCCACGCTTTCAGCCGTGTGTGCAGATCATCGGTCATCCCAGTCAGTATCAGGGATTTACCATTGGTAGAACGGGTCAGAGTGACGGATCCAATAGTTTCACCTGGACAGGCTGGCATATTAGAACCCTTGTATAGAGCCTGTTTCTTTGCCTGAGACAGCCGATTCAGCAGCGCTGCCTCGCCCTCAACTGTATCCGGCTGCGCCCTGCCCAGTTCCCGGGCAATACGGGGCCCCAGAGCAGGATCTTCCTTCAATGCCTTCGACAGGCTCAGTCCGAGCCTTTCCGGGATTGCCGCAGCAAAACGCAGATGGTCGTCCAATGCGTGATAGATGACAATGAAGGATCCGATCTTGGATCGTTTCGCCCGGCTGACGGAGGTGAACAAGCCGCGCAGGGCGGCACCCTCATTAGTATAGACCCCCTGCTCGGCCGCGCGGGCCGCAATCCGGGCCCGTTCATAATAGGACAGCCCGACGCGGATTTCGTTTTCCTCGACCATCGCCAGATAGGCATCCGAGGCGCTCTCAGGCCGTCTGAGAAGGGTTTGTACAGTGGCAAAGCGCTCTTCTCCTGTTTCCGAATAAAGGGCCTTCAACGCGGTTAGGCGGCGCCAACCGGAAATCAGGCCGAACCGCCCCTCAGCCAGTTTCACCACTTCGATCGGAGTCTGCTGGCCACGCGCACGCAGGCTTTCGACCAGAGCAGCCATCTCATCCCCGTCCACCAGAATGCGGTCACGTACCAGATGGGTTTCCTCAATTGCGTCCAGAGGCACCTGCTGCACCAATCGGCCCTCCGCACGGGCGGAGCGAATTTCGGTGCTCAGATCATCCACCGCAGCCTGTAAGGCCGTATCTCCAGCGACCTGCGCAATCGGTGGAGCCGATTGAACCGTTGGAAACATGGAATTTGTCTCGGGTGCTGCGCCCGTGGCACCAGCAGGCAGAAAATCGGTACGAGCCGGGGTTAGCCGTTTGCGTTTTGCCATCTCAGGTTTCTCCTTGTCCGGCTGTCATAGACTCTGTTGCGCGCCGTTCGGTTACCACTGCGTGCGGTCTTCCGAGCGACCCAGACGGAAGACAGACATGTTTCGCGTGCGAAACATTACACGGGCAGGGCAGGGGTCTCATGGCGCGGGTTCCGGCTGCTGTTCGGCCTGCGAGGCCAGTTCCTCGCGCCGCCAGACGCCCACAACCAGCCGTTTGAAGGCCGCATAGGTTTCGTCAAAGGTCTCGCGCCCCCGTGCATAGGTTTCACGATTGAAATCCCGGTAGTCGGCCTCATAGATACCGTTCACCTGCTCACCCGCCTGACCGATCAGCGCCGTGAATTCCTGCCGGTGGGGCGACAGAGCGCTACCCAGATACGATTGCATCAGCCCCGCCAGTTCGGCCTGCTGAGTGCCGTCATACCGGGTGATCACCGTACGCACCGCATCCCATTCAAAGGCCATCTCTTCGCGCCCCAATGCACGCGCGGCCATGTTTTCCCCTTCTTCGATTGACTGAAAGGTGGAATGCAGCATGTCGAAGAACCTACCCGTGGAATCAAATTCCAGAAACGAGGCACCCATGGGCACCAGCAGAATATCCGCCGCCGACAAGCCATTGATCGTCAGATACCCAAGCGCGGGCGGGGTATCGATGAAGATCAGGTCATAGTCGTTAAGGATGCCATCCGCCTCAAGCGTCTCGGTCAAGGCGTCCCACAGTTTCCAGCCGCGCGCCTGCATCCGCCAGACAGGGATCTGGAATTCGGCCCAGTACAGGTTCAGCTGCGCTCCGATCAAGTCGATATTGGGCCAGTGGGTTTTCTGGATCAGACCATCGGCACGGGTTTCCAATGCTTCCATCAGCGTGTCGTCGATGGGGTGGGGGGCTTCTCCGCGATCCAGCCGGCCCTGGTTTTCCCGCCGCAGATATCCGGCGTAATGGCGGGCTAGCAGGGGGAATACTGTTTGCCATTCATCCGTGACCTTGCCGCCAAAGATCGATGTCATCGAGCCCTGACTATCCAGGTCGATCACAAGCACCTTGTAACCGTCCAGCGCCGCCGACATGGCCAGATGGGCACAGGTCGACGTCTTGCCCACGCCGCCTTTGAAATTGGCGACCGAAACCAGCTTGGCCGGCACCCCCTCGGGTCGATATGGGCGGTACTCCTTCGCCTTAGATCCTTCCGATGCGAAATGCGTTCTCAGCTGCAACACCTCGTCCAGCGTAAACCACTTGGCGCCGCCTTCGGTTTCGGATCGGCCCTGCGGCAAACCCGGGTTGGCGCGTAGCACCCGCCGGAAGTGGGGGGCCGCAACCGGGATCAGATAGCGGGTGATTTCCCAGGTTGAAAACAGACGAAGCTGCCGCGCTTCGCCATCCTCCAAGCCCCGACTGGACAGGTCTTCGCGACCAAGTGCGCAAGCACTGGCGATTGCGGCAAAACCCGCTGTTGTAGAAGGTTCGCCCAATTCGGAAAGTGCTGTATCCGGATCAATATTGAAATAAGGCGGAAGCCTGTCTTTCGATGATGTGGCCATGTTGTTTCTGCTCGATGTGCCGTGTTTTTCTCAGTGTATCATAAAACACAGCATACGGAAGAGCTTTGAATACTCAGATACAATTTTATAAGAAAATCAATGGCCTGTGATCATCTCAATCGGGGCTTCAGAATGTCTGCTCAAATTTTTTTTTAGTTAGAATATGGTTATATATTAGTTACGGTTTTCGATCCTGTCACTTAAAGCTTTGAAAACCAACAATTCTGAGAGCTTTTTCGGGGGCTTGGTGAATCTGATCCCACGATAATGCGATTCTGATCCCACGTTGGACCGACTCTGATCCCACGATCTGATGCTTTACCCGACCTGTGGATAACTCTAGGGTGAGCGTCAATAAAACCACGATAAAAGATTCGGGCAGGTCAGGGGCAGAAATATGGGCTGGAGCGCTTCAGTTCTGATTGATTTTTCATGAGCAGCGATGCAACTGCCGGGGCAGGGGGGCTGCTGCCGGACCGGTATCCAACAGCTGATTTCTTCGTCTGCGATATTTTCGATGCGCTGCCCAAGACCGACATGGGATCGATGGAACATCCGATGTTCTCGCTGTCGACCCGGCCTGACCGCCGCATCCTGAACTATGAACATAACGGGGTGGAAATCACCGTCACGCCTTCGGTGCGGGGGTTGGCGACGATCCATGACAAGGACATCCTGATCTTTTGTATTAGCCAGCTGATGGCTGCGATCAACGCCGGGAAACAGGTCAGCCGGGTGCTGCATCTGAAGGCGCATGATCTGCTGGTGGCCACCAACCGCGAAACGTCGGGGGATGGCTACAAACGGCTGCGCGAGGCGTTCGAGCGTCTGGCCGGCACCCGCATCACCACCAACATGGTCACCGGCGGCGTCGAGACGACCACGGGCTTCGGCCTGATCGAAAGTTGGGAGATCGTGCGCCACACACGGGCAGGGCGGATGGTCAGCGTCTCGGTCAAACTGTCGGACTGGTTGTTCCGGGCGGTGCTGGCGAAATCAGTACTGACGCTGAGCCGGGACTATTTTCGCCTGCGCAAACCGCTGGAGCGGCGCATCTATGAGCTGGCCCGCAAGCATTGCGGTCGTCAGCCCGACTGGCGGGTCTCAGTCGAGACGCTGCTCAAAAAATCAGGGTCGGCTTCTCCGCGCCGGGTGTTCCGCAAGATGCTGCGCGACATGATCGCCGCCGATCATCTGCCGGATTACGTGTTGACCGAAGAGCCGGGCGACATCATCCGCGTGTCGCGTCGCGCTGTGGTAATCGAGACAGGCGACGGCCTGCCCCTGAAACCCGAAACCCTTGAAGCCGCGCGCGCTTTGGCGCCTGGCTGGGATGTCTACGCGCTGGAGGCCGAATGGCAGGGATTTTGGGCCAGCTCCGGTCGCAAGGCGCTGCGCAGCCCGGACAAGGCGTTTCTAGGCTGGATCAAAAAGCGGGTGGGGTAGACAACAAGTAGGTGGGCTTTACGCAACATTTGTATCCCCACGATTGAGAATCGGGTGCTCCGAAACCCTCTCTCAAATGTGAACAATGGCACATTTCTCCTTAAATTGTTCACAAACCTTTAAAAAGAGCAGTCATAACATCTTAATGAATCCTTAATCTTATAGGTAAGCCTCTCTGAAATGAGGTTATTGTGTGTCGATGGGCAACCTTTCACTTTTTGGAATGTGTTATTTCTGCTAAGATGAATGAAAGGAATTTAACGTTTTAAATGTTGCTAGGGGTTAAAATGCACCGAATTCTCGCGATAGCTTTCGTCATACTGATGATGGCCATGGGCGCGCATGCCGCCACTATCAACCTCATGAACGGTGGTGATCTTCACATTTCGGGTGCCAAAGGCACATTCAACGTGGACGGTGTTTCGGGCACAGTCACAGCGGGTTCACTTGCCCACAACCCCAGAATTTCTCAGTTCCGTAATGGTATTGGAGTGCGCACGAAATGGGATGACACATCCACTCTGGATGGCCTGTTTGATGAATGGCTGACATTCGCCTTTAACAAGGCGGTGCGTTTTGTTTCGGTGACCTTCTCACATGTTGATGACAAAGACGACTGGGATATTTATGTGGGTCACACGATCGCCGCTGATGAGAATACCCAAAATTCATTCCATTTCGGTGGCGTGATTGCGAGGGCCTTTACCGTTCTGGCGGATGGACATACATGCAAATACCATATCTTCTGCGTATCGGACGATAACTTCATCATCAAGAGCGTTGAGGTTGCCCCCGCTCCCGTACCGCTCCCAGCAACCGGTCTTCTGCTGATTGGTGGCTTGGCGGGTCTCGGCTTTATGCGTCGGCGTAAGCAGCAAGCAGCCTGATTGCCCAAAACTTAAGTTTCGAGTGGCGGCAAACTTGCCGCCGTTCTTTTTTGTGGTCGGAATTATGTTCCGAGGCCTCATTTGGATATGTGGGAAAATCGACAGCCTTAGCTATTATTTCTAAAATGCAGAGTTGCAAAAATACAAATTTGTAACGCAGTCACCTTATCCTGCCATGCCGCGATTTTTTAGGTGCTCAGTCGGCCCTACACACCACACAGATTTCTCTGGCATACGTGACAGGCTTGGGGTGTCACAAATATCTGCGTGTGGTTGTGCCGCTGGTTTTTGCGCGGTCTGCGGCTTTCGGGGAGATACCGGTCGAACTGCTCGTCACGGCCATCCTTGATATAGGCAAAACGGTAGATTGTCTCATGGGATACACGGATCGGATGACGTTCCAAGCGTATACGCTCCGTGATCTGTTCCGGAGACCAGCCAGCTTTGCGGCTACAACTTTGCATCCGGTAAGATTTATTATGTTAATAGTAAAGGTTTTTTTGCACATGCTGCTCAAAACTAAATCGGGCCGGAAACCCTGTGATTTCCGGCCCGATTTAAGATCAGTTCCTACCGCATCTCTTTTACACGATCAGGTCAATATCCTGTGGTGTGTATACTTCGTCGAAGATCGCAACATCAGAGATTGTACCGTCAAAAGCATATCCCACGGCATCATCGCCAGTGTCACTAGCCCAGCCAAGACCGCCAACCTGCAGATATTCAGCATTATCGGTCCAGTCCATATTCAGGACTTCGGTTCCGAGTAGTTCACCATCCAAGTACACGCCAACCTCGCCCTGTTGGAAATAGGCGGTGACTTCGTACTCTTGGTTGGCTTTGATGTTATCAACCTTGAATAGGGCATCATTTTCGCCATCCTGGAAACGGACATATAGGGTCCCCTTATGTATCCAGGCCGAGAAATGATCGCCACCACCTTGGTAGCCTGACGCGTCCTTCGACATCAGGCCCTGGCGGGCGTTGACGCTGTCGGCATTAAAGCTGAAGGAAATGGTACCTTCGCTGAGTTCGAAAGCCGACTTATGCGCTTCATTGACGATATCTTTGGTGAAACCGAAAAATTCGCTATCACCCTCCATGCTGAAGACAGAGTTTGGATAAACAGGCGGTTCGTCCACGACCGGTGAGTCCTGATCACTACCAGGTGAAGTTCCCTCTCCGGCCATGATTGCCCCCATCTCGTCCGGGGTTTTCAGTCCTTCTACAAGTACAACATCTGAAATGGTGCCATCAAAAGTGTGCTTGAACCCGTCTTCGCCTGATTGGGAAGCCCAACCAATGCCGCCAATCTGCAGGTATTCCGTATTCTGCGACCAGTCCATATCCGTAGAGACTGTTCCGGCAATAGAACCGTTCAACCAAACGGTTGCTCCGCCTTCGCCAACTGCCACCTGCACATCATAATCAGTGTCGGCTTTGATACCTTTGACTCGGATCGTTTCAGTGTTCTCACCATCCTGGAAACGGATGTAGAGACTGCCTTGCTTGATATAGCTGGTAAAATGATGGCCGTCGCCAGAAGCATCCTTGGAGACCAGCCCCTTCGTGCCCGAGACCGTATCGGCATTGAACGAGAAGGCGAGTGTTCCGGAAGATACTTCCAGATCTTTGGAATGTGCGGCTTCCAACACATCACCAGATCCGGCAATTTCGCGCTCGCCCATCATCGCAAATATGGTGCCCTGTGTCGGGGTGACGACGGACCCTTGGTCAGTGTTTCCGCTATCCGGTTCCGGCGTTGGTTCTGGTTCCGGCGTTGGTTCTGGTTCCGGCGTCGGCTCTGGTTCCGGGGTTGGTTCTGGTGTGGGCTGACTTCCGGTATTGTCACCCTCTGTTCCGTTGAGCAGTTCCATGAGGCGGTCATAAGCACCATAGCTTTCCGCTAGGCTACCTTCGACGGGCTGCAGGTCTTCAATCGTGATGCCCTTGCCGTCCAGCAGGCCAACGAACAAATCCGAATAGTAAAACTCGTCACTCGGATCGAGGTGTTGCATAACAATGTTATCGCCGCTGAGTTCGCCGTTCTTTTTGGAGTGGATATTATACTCCACAGTTGAACCCGAGGGGGCAGCGATCCGGGTGACCGGGCCGGTCGTGCTGAGTGCATTGATTAGTGTGTTGTGGGAGATCGTGATTGTGCTGCCATCACCATCATTGATGTAAATACCATTTCCCATCTGGGTATAGATGATATTCTGCTCGATATTCAGGTTGTTATGGCCGCCTTTGCCGCCAAAGAAGATGCCCTGCATATCAAATCGGTTTTGAAGGAGCAGGACGTTACCCGAAATGTCCAGATTACTGGACGGGTTGCCCTGAAACTGCATGAAGTCGGCATGGGCATCGTCGGAGGGATAGAAATGAGTCGGCCCGATGTTATTCTGGATCACGCCGCCGTCGACTCCGCTGAATTTAAACGCGTCTGCGCCGATATAGTTTACGTTGTTTTCGGTCAGCGTCAGGTTGGTGACTGCAAAGTTAGCGACACCGTTCAGAACGTGATGAATGTCGTTGCCTGAGATCGTGATCGTATCACTGTTGTCGTGAGAATAGATACCAAAAGTCGGACCTTCGATCGGATACGGTTGGTCGGTGGGGCCGTGGATCTCAGAGTTAATGATAGCGATGTGATCACTGGCGGAAATCTCAATAGCAGATTGAGCCATTGGTGACGAAACTGTTACACCATCAAGGCGTATGTAGCTTGACCCAAAAAAATCGACAGAATCAAATTCTGCCCCCATATTGCCGTCTGCGGATTTGATGGTCACATAGTCATCGAATTTCAGACCATCTAACTTTATTGATCCGTAATCACCGGATTTCAGCAGGATTGTGTCGCCACCCGACGCTTTGGAGAGTGCCGAGAGCAATTCTGCCTGGCTTGATACGTAGATTTCTGACATGGTAGTTTCTCGTCTTCCTGATTGAAGCTGCCATCCCCGAGCGAGGGTTCCTGCGCGTGAGTGGGCGCTTGTGGAAATTCCCCCGCAGCTTTCAGGCTGCATTTGTTATGCACATTTGGTTCAGTCACACAGAAACACGCCCATAAACACGTCATGCTGACGGGCAAAATACTCACTAAGTTGGCAAGATGATCGAAGTGCCGACCCACCTGTCAGGTCGACTTCTGTCCTTCTGATACTACTCACCCCCAATGCTTACTTGGTCGCATAGCAATAGGACAAAACTGGGGCAATTCTTGTCCGTTTTGATGTAACAATTTAGGCGGCGAGTTGCTCAGAGCATGTGAGATTGGAAGAAGTTTTCCGCCGGTAGCCACACTTCACGGCGAAGTTGACCTTAGGGAATGCCAATAAGTAAAAAACCCTTAAAGTCGGATAGTGAAAATTCATACATGTTAGAAAAGGGGGCCGTATGGTATCTATACGAAAGAATTTTTTGGGTGGCCCTTTTTTTGAGGCCTATCTGGATGTGAGTTATTGTTTCCATGTTTCGTGATCCAAAAGTACCAAATCTCTTTGTAACCGGAGTTCCCAAAGCTGGAACCACTTCGTTGCTGCGTTGGTTGGGCGACCATCCACAAATCGGACGAAGCACAGAAAATGAACTACGCTTCCTAATGGATTCGGACGATCCACTGTGCCGTCCGGACGGCTATTTAGCGAAAGGGTTGGCTGGGTATGCCCGTTTTTATCGCCGGGATTTAAGTCAGGATCGCACCAAATATCTACTCGATGTTTCGCCACAATATTACTATCAAAAAACCGCACAATCGGTCATTGGCAGCATTCCGGACAGCCGGGTCATCTTCATTCTGAGAAAGCCATCGGCTCGAATCTATTCTCTCTATAACTATGCCAAGAACAACAAGGTGGCGCTCGATTCGGATATGGGGTTTGCCGACTTCGTGCATGAAATTAGACGCGCCGAAAAATCGACGGTTCTGCGCCATCGGCCAATGTTGCAGCATGCGATCGATCACAGCAAGTATGCACCCTACATTCAAAAATGGCAGGGCATAGTTGGACCGGAGCGCCTGAACGTGTATCTGTTCGAGGATCTCGTGGCAGATGCTCCTGGCATGTTGCGCAACATTGCGCAGCAGCTTGGATTGGATGAATCCTTCTATGACAGTTACGGTTTTCCGGTACAAAATGAGAGCATCACTTTGAGGAATCGCGGGTTGCACAAGCTTTTGCACCGTTCCCGAAAAAAACTGCCGCGCTGGATTCGCAGATCACTTAAGCCGGCGTACCTCTACTTCAACACCCGCAAACCGGGTCGTACTAAATCGGATACCGAACGGGATCTCCTGGCGCAGCTGGATATCGAATTTCAAGAATCAGAATTGGATCTTGCCAAAACATTGGGGCGGACAGTGCCCCTCTGGCCGCATACCCGGCAAAATGCAGAAGATCGGCTCAATCTTCCTGTAACACAGGAAAGCTGATTAAGACTCGCTATCTCGCGATGACAGAGAATTCCGGGTTCAGACCCATGCCGCGCACCTGTTCGGTGATTTCGGTCTCATAAAGCGCGTTTGAGATCAGGACCAGATCGGGACTGATACCCGGCAAGGCCTCGGGGGCGATAACCGGCAGGGCCACACCGGGGGCCACCAGCCCGTGTTTGCGGGTGTTCAGATCAATCAGCGCTGCTAGCGGACGGGCCGCATCGCTCAGAGCGTTGGCAAAAGTGATACCTTTGGACCCCGCCCCCCAGATGACCACATTGCCGTCAAAGCCCGATAGCCGGCCACGCCAACGATCCAGTTCTGCTGTGGCAGCCCGGCCAAAGGCATGGGCGGCGCGTGCGATCTCGGCGGCTCCGGCGTCCAGATAATCCGGTTCACGGGTGGCAGGCCGTGCTTCGACCATCAGGAACTGGTCGCCGTATCCGGCACTGACCGAGATCGGCTCAAACCCGGTGCGGCGGAACAGGGTGGTTATGGCAGGGGCGCTCCAGTACCCGACATGTTCATAGATCACATCCCACATGGACACCGCATCCAGCATCCAGCCGGCATTGGGCACTTCGAAATAGACCGGCACGTCGCGGCCCCCGATGGCACGGCGGATATCGCTTAGCAGTGGAACGGGTTCATCGACATGTTCCAGCACGTGGCGACAGAGAATGGCGTCGAACGGACGGTCCAGTTGATCCGAGCGAAAGTATTCCCCCACGATCTCGACATTGTCGCGAGCGGTAAAGGGCGTCTCCTGTCCTTCCATCGACGGATCAAAACCGGTGGCGGTGGCCACGCCGTTCTGGGCCATCAGGTCAAGGATATGCCCGTCGCCGCAACCGATCTCGACTACATGTTTGCCCTTCAGATCATGGCGGGCCACCAGCCCGGCGACCAAATCTTCGGCAAAAGCCTGAAACTTGGGCGAGAAATGCAGGGCGTTTTCGTATCCCGGAGCATAGACCATGCGCGCGGGGTCAAAGGCACCGTTCCAGATGAACCCGCAATCTGGGCACAGTTTCAGATCCACCATGCCGGCCGGGGCCGCGCGGGCGGCGGCGGTATCTGGCCAGAGCTGGTTACAGATCACCGGAACATGGTCCAATCGGAAGATATCCTGCGCCTTGTTTGCGGCGCATACGGGGCAGGTCATGCTCATACCGCGACAAGCTCCGGTTTCAGGCCCATATTGGCCAGTTGTGCCTCAATCTCGGGCAGGTAGATCGGGTTCATCACAATCACCGTGTCAGGCGGGGCGTCCTTCAGGCTTTCGGGACCACTAACCAAGTGCCCGGTACCTGGCAGGTACTTGCCCTGTTTGAACGGGTTGATGTCGATGACCTGTGCCACTTCGCCCCCTAGATCATTGGTGGTCAGGAAGGACACGCCCTTGGACCCACCACCCCAGATTGCCACCCGTTTGCCCGCACCGTGGCGGGAGCGGACGAAATTGGTCCAGTAGGTGCGGATCTCGGCCACCTTTTGTGGGAAGACGGCGGCCAGTGCCCGCACCGCACCCAGATCATCCTCTTGCTGCAGCGCCGGACGACCGGCCGTCGGTTCGGCATATTGAATGATGTATTGATCATCATAGGCCAGATACAGCTTTGTCACATCGAACCCAGCGCGCCGGAACAGCCGGGCATGGCTGCCCTGAGTGAAGTATGAACAATGCTCGAAATAGATATCCCAGAACGCGCCTTCGGCCAGCACCCTGTACACATCCGGGGTCTCGAAAAAGACGCCCACATCGGGCCGTCCGTCGATCACCTGCGCGATCTCATGCATGAACCGGCCCACTTCAGGGATATGCTCCAGCGTGTGACGGCAGGCAACGAAATCAGGGGTCTTGGTAATGGTGGCGGGGTCGAAATATTCGCGCTGAAATGTGATCTCGTGCCCATCCGCGCCGGGCAGGCGCTCGGGGATGAAACCGGGATCGACACCCAGCCCAATCGTACCGGTCTGGTCCGCCAGTTCCTGCAGGAACTCGCCCTTGCCACAACCAATCTCCAGCGTCCGCTTACCCTTAAGATCGTAAAGCGAGGCGACCTCGGCCGCCAGATCACGGGCAAACCGGTTGAACGTGCCGGAAAAATGCTGGCTTTCTTCGGTGGTCGAGGCGTAATCCACCTTGGACAGATCAAAAACCGAATTGAAGACAAAGCCGCAATCGCCACAGAATTTCAGCACCAGCGGGTGGCGGGGGAAGTTGCGCGCCTCGTCTTCGGTGTCCAATAGAATGCAGCTTTGCACCGGGATGGCATCCAGCCGGTAAATTTCTGACAGGGACTGCCCGGCACAAGCCGGGCAACAGGTCAGTTCACTCATAGATGTACCCTCCGCCGTCAGGATTCGACAATTTCCAGTTCGGGGATCGGTACGACAAACTTGCCGCCCGCCTGCAAAAAAGCCTGCTGCTGGCGGATGATCTCGTCCCGGAAATTCCACGGCAGGATCATCACATAGTCAGGCTTGTCCGCCATCAGCCTCTCCGGCTCATCAATGCGGATGCGCACGCCGGGCATGTATTTGCCCTGCTTGTGGATGTTCTTATCCACCGCATATTCGATGGCCCGATCGTTGAGCTGCAAAAAGTTCAGCATGATCGTGCCCTTGGCTGCCGCACCATAGGCCGCGATGCGTTTGCCGTCCGCTTTCAGATTGCCCACCAGCTTGCGGGCCTGATCACGGAAGGCGCGGACACGAGCGCCGAAGCTTTTGTAATAGTCGAAGCGGTCCAGCCCCAGGTCATGTTCTTCGGCCAGAATGTCGGTTACAGCCTGCGTGGGCGCTGCGGTTTTGCCAAAGAACAACCGCAGAGATCCACCGTGAATTGCCACCCGGCGCACATCGTTCAGATACAGACCGTGCCGTTCAAACAGGGTCTTGGCCGAACCTACCGAGAAATAGCACAGATGCTCGTGGTAGATCGTGTCGAACTCGATGAAATCGATCATGTCACGAACATAAGGGAACTCGACCACAACCTGCCCGTCATCGGCCAGCAGTTCGGCCATGCCCGCCACCAGATCATTCTGATCGGCCACATGGGCCACCACATTATTGGCGATGATGACATCGGCGCGCTTGCCTTGTGCACGCAGCTCACCAGCAACGCGGGTGCCAAAGAAATCGATCACCGTATCGATGCCCTTTTCACGCGCTGCCGTAGCAGGTTGCGAGGCCGGGTCTATGCCCAGAACCTGAATCCCTTCGCCCTTGAAGTTCTGCAGCATATAGCCGTCATTCGACGCGATCTCGACCACCAGGTTATCCGACCCAAGCTTGCGTTTCTCGATCAATTCCAGCGCGTTTGCGCGGGAATGTTTCAGCAGATCTTCGGAATAGGACGAGAAATAGACATAGTCGTCGCCGAACATTTCCTCGGCCGGACGGGTCTCCAGCAGCTGCACCAGCGTGCATTCAGGGCAATATCCCAGCCGTAGTGGCACCAGAGACTCTTTATGGGCCAAACCGCTTTCCTCCAGAAGGCCGTCAGACCGCGGCATCAGGCCGAGATCGAGAATGGGCTGCAGTCCTTTGTGACCGCAGGATATGCAACAGACCTTCGCACTGTCGGTCACGAAATCCGAAGGTTCGGCCTCTTGTGTGTTTTCAGGGGTGCGCGCGGACAGGCCATTCTCGGTATGTTTCAGGGTGACGTCGATGATGTCATCGGCGATCAGTTTCTTGATATGACCGATCCGCTGGTACCGGGGGCCTTCGAACTCTTCCAGCGTCAGTTCCTGCGCCAGATAGGATTCATACAGCGACTGCGCCCCCTTGCGGGCGTCCCATTGCGGTTTGAAATGCGGCATGATCCGTTGGATCTTGTCGCAGTTCACCCGGTAGGACCGTTTGTCGGGGCCAGCATCATCGGCAAAGGTCACTTCGCAACCCGGAACCACATCGGCGACGATCTCGGCCAGTTCGCGGATCTGGTAATTGTGCTCGGTCACGCCGACGTTGAACGCCTCGTTGCGGATTTTTTCGACGGGTGTGTCCAGCGTTGCCAGGAAAGCGCGGCTGATATCTTCGATATGGGTGATTGGCCGCCAGGGCGTGCCGTCGGATTTCATATGGATGTTGCCGGTGGTCACCGCCCAGGCGACGAGGTTGTTCAGCACCAGATCAAACCGGATGCGCGGGCTGACACCATAGGCCGTGGCCGAACGCAGGAAGGTCGGGCAGAACGTGTCATCCGCCATCTCGGCCAACGCCAGTTCGGACTTGACCTTGCTTTCGCCGTAAGGCGTCACCGGGTTGAACGCCCCGGTCTCATCGATGAAATCCGATCCCGACGCGCCATAGTTCGAGCAGGAGGACGAGAATACAAAGCGTGACACTCCAGCTGCCTTAGCAGCGCGGGCTACATTCATCGTGCCTTCGTAATTGATTTCATAGGTGGTTTCAGGGCGGAAATCGCCCAGCGGATCATTCGAAAGCGCCGCCAGATGCAGAACGGCATCAAAACCCAGTAGATCGGCCGCCTCGATGTCGCGGATGTCCTTCAGGATCGTCGGGACCTGTGGCATCTCTCCGCCCGGCGCGAAAGTGCAACGCTCGTACAGATCGCTGTCGATACCCGCAACCTCATGTCCGGCAGCCTCCAGCATGGGGGTTAGCACCACACCGATATACCCACGGTGACCAGTTACCAAAACACGCATAATTACTTCTCCCAAACCGCCCAGGGGCGCTCACCAGAATCCCATAGCTTTTGCAGATTGTGCTTGTCGCGCAGAGTGTCCATCGCTGCCCAGAACCCGTCGTGGCGATAGGCCATCAGCTGGCCGTCCTTGGCCAAATTCTCCAGCGGCGCATGTTCGAACATGACCATGTCGCCTTCGATATAGTCGAACACCTGCGGCTCAAGGATAAAAAAGGCACCGTTGATCCGGCCTTCGGCCGTTTGCGGTTTTTCCTCGAACGCAACAACCTGATCTCCCTCGAACCGCATATGCCCGTAGCGGGCGGGCGGGCGTACCGCAGTGATGGTCGCCAACTTACCGTGATGACGGTGAAAGGCCAGCAGCTTGTGCAGATCCACGTCCGACACGCCATCACCCCAGGTCAGCATGAAAGTCCCGTCACCCAAATAGGGTTGCAGCCGTTTGACCCGTCCACCGGTAAGGGTTTCATCGCCGGTTTCGATCAGATCGACGGTCCATGGTGCGTGATCCTGGTCGTGGCGGACCAACGGTTCCGGATGTCCCATGTTGACCGTGATATTACCCGCCAACGTTCCGTATTCCGCGAAATAACGCTTGATGTAATTGCCCATATACCCAAGGGCGACCGCAAAATCGTTATACCCGTAATGGGAATAGGTCATCATGATGTGCCAAAGGATGGGCATACCGCCAATCTCGACCATTGGCTTGGGCCTGATCGAGGTTTCTTCTGCCAGACGCGTTCCTTTGCCCCCAGCGAGAATTGCAACTTTCATGGAAATTCTCCGTTAACACAAATGTAATCGTAATCTTGCCAAAGAGACTCTGGCAAAGAAATAGGCCAATATTATGAAATGAAGCATTCCTCCGGAAACTGACAATATTTACTCGGTACCGTATCTCGATTGAGGTAATATGATGATTTGTTACATTCCTCAGACCAAAAGCGTATCCGCATAGATGAAATCATCACTGTTGAGATCCAGCCCGTAGACACTGTTCAGAAGGCCGACAAGCTCGTCAGCTTCGCCATTTTCACCAATTCGCCAGATCGCGGTGCCCGGTGATAGACCCGGCGCATCCGTACTGAGTATGTAGTCTGCGGCAGATCCGGACAGCTGCACCTGGTCGGTGCCCGAGGCAAAATCGTAGACAAAGCCGTAATCGTCTTCGCCCGCATCAGCCCCGACCCCGTCATCGTAATAGGTGCCGTTCGCGTCTCCGAAGACAAAGACATCCGCGCCGCCAGCGCCGACAAACACATCCACCTCGCCCAGGCCCGGCGTGGCGCTCCCGGTATCGACGGCGACCTGAACCTCAGCGCTGTCATCGCCCTGGATAATATCGCTGCCGGTGATCTCGGTGACCGTCAGATCGCCGAAAGTAACGTCATAGTAATGGGCGTTGAGGTAAAGCGACCCTGTGGCCGGTGCTTCGTCCAGGCTGAAAGTTTCAGTTGCCTGCAGTGTCCAGCCAGTTGGCTCAGCCGTTCCAACCTCCCAAATCTTAATACTGTAGATTCGGTCATAAATGCCGGTCTGTTCGACTCGGACCGTGAAATTGTAGGTCAACCCTTCCTGAAGGCTGAAACTCTCGAGCCCAAGGGTTTCGGAGAAGGAATGGTAGCTGAAGCTCGTCAGATCGTTGTCTTCCCAGAACAACAGGGCTCCGGGTTCCCAACCCGATTTTGGTTGGAAGTTGCTAACAGGCTCGTCTGTATGCCCATTCCACAACAGGCCGAAGGCGAGGCCGCCGCCATCGCGCCCCCTTGGGTCGACATTTTCGAGATCATGCATCGTAACGGTGAGATTCAGTTCGTAATTGTCCCAGCCCTGATCACCAATGACCAAGACACGGTCATATCCAAGATCGACAGGGCGCACGCCAGTGCTGTCCCACGACCAAGTGCCGTCGATCACCTGAACCACATCCTGAAGATTAGTGACCGTTTCCCAGTCAATACTGTAATTGGGGTTCCAGACATTGTCGGATTCATATTTAACAGTCACGTCATAAGTTGCGGTAGATCCGTCTACGAAGTCGGCCGTAATGGTAATGAGATCGTCAGTTGCGGATCCATCGAGTTCGGCAAAAGCGAGGTCGATGTTAAAATCGCCCGGATCCTGCAAACGGCGGGTATCTGCGCCGACAGACAATACCCGATCCGCTCCGCCATTGAGCGAATAAGTCAGCCCCGTTACTTCTCCGACGACATTGCCCAGAATGTTGATCCACACCTGCCCTTCGCCAGGAGAACCGAAGGTCTGTTCTTGGCCATACCAGACATTGATCGGATTACCGACAGTCAGGTTGACGGTGGCATTGTCACTGCCACTGCCATCCGAGATGGTGTAAGTGAAACTATCCGAGCCAGAATACCCCGCGTTGGGCGTATAGGTCCAGGTGCCGTCACCGTTGTCAAACAGGGCACCGTTGGCTGGCTGCGTAAACGCTGTCAGGCTAAACGGGTCTCCTTCGGGGTCGCTGTCATTGGCCAGCAAATCCGCAGTGACATTAATCAACATAGCAGTGTCGACGGGGGTCACCAGACCGCTGTCATCCATTGCGTTCGGCGGTTGATTAATTGGGGTAAAGCTCTTGTCTTCATCCTCAATAATATCGGTCCAAGTCTGAAAATAATCCACTTGCGCAATAAAGCCAGTCGCATCGCCGGTATTGCCCGCGAATACGCCGGTTTTAGTCGCGTTCAGCGCATGAGAGAAATTGCCGGCTGTTGTCCAGGTCGATCCGTTGAGAGAATACTCCAGCGTCCAATCGTCTCCCGACCGCACTACGCGCAGATAAGGTGCAGTACCGGCAGGAATCTCGACCTTAAAGGCCACACTTGATGCGCCATTCACAGTGATGCCGGCAAAGGCATAGAACTTATTGCCATCAGAATAAGTATCAAAGCGCAGCCAGTTATCTGCGTCCTGTTCGACCAGCAATCCCTGAATTTGATATCTTTCCGTTGGCGTGGTCAGGAAGCGGGTCTCGATCTGGAAATCTACGTCCAGAACTGATTGGGTCGCGCGGGCGGAATTATTGACATGCCATGCATCATAGGCTCCGTCCGGTGTGACCAGAGCGAGGTAGGCGTCTGTAGCCGTTGTCCCAAAATTTGACGAAATTCCCGATGGGCCTTCGATGGTCCAGGCCGGATCAAGAACACCTGCGGCGAAATCGTCTGAGATCAACCCGTTTGCAGGTGGTGGAGTTGCGATATCCAGATCAATGCTAAACGTGGAGCTAGGTGCTATACCGTCACTCAGCTTCAAAACAATACTGTCGCTGCCTTCAACTGCGCTGATCTGATGATAAGCCACCCGATCTAGATTTATGTCTTCCTGCGTGAAGCTGTCACCGACACCAAGCGCCACACCGTCCAGGCGTAATTCACCCAGCTCGGGCAATGCATCCAACGTGTAGGTCAGTAGGGCCGCCGATTGCTCGGCATCGGTTGCTGATAAAAGGTTTGCATCAATGGCCAGACTGTTGCCAGGCGCCAGATCAACGGCCTGGAATTTTTCGTGGAATAAAATGGAAATGGTGCCATCCGTCTTGCTGGCTCCAAGGATATCCACCAACCCGTCACCGTTCACATCCGTCGGAACCGCGCCATAGGCGCCAATGGCATTGCCATCCGCAATCACAGTGGTGAAATTGCCATTACCGTCATTGAGATACAGCCGGATCGTGTTGTCATCGACACTGGCCGAGGTCACGTCGATATCCCCATCTCCGTCAATATCAGCGGCATCGACATAGCGTGCGGCCACTGCCTGCGTGGTGATCGTTGCCTTAGTGAACACCCCACCGTCATTACGGTACCAAGAAATGGTGTTATCGTTCTTGCTGGCGTTCAGGATATCCAGATCGCCATCCCCATCGATGTCAGCAGCCGTGGTGAAATAGGACCCGTCAGCCGTCGTGTCGATTACCCGCTTGGTGAAGTTTTCGCTGCCATCATTTTCATACCAAGCCACCGTATCGTCTTCGAAGCTGGCAGCGACAATATCTAAATCCCCGTCCCCATCAACATCAGCGGGTACCGAAGATTTCGCGGCCAGCGCTGCGGCATCGATGATATAAGTGGTGAAATTCTGGTTGCCGTCATTCTCGTGCCACGAAATGGTACTGGCCTCTTGCCCGGCGGTAACCAGATCAAGATCGCCATCCTCGTCGAAATCGACGGCAAAGATCGAATGCGCACCATCCTCGTTCAAGATCACGGTCTTGGTGAAGTTCCCTGTACCGTCATTGCGGTACCAGGCATAGACATCCTCGCGATAGCCGCCGACCAACACATCCATATGCCCGTCCTGGTCTAAGTCAGCCAGAGAGGCCGGATAAGATGATTCCAGTGCCGCGTCGATCACATGTTCGGTAAACCCGAAGGTCCCGTCATTCTCGAACCAAACAACGGAATCGTTCTGCTCGGAGGTAGCGACGATATCCAAGTCGCCGTCATGGTCGAAATCCGCGGCCAGTGCGATATGTGTCAAAGGCATTGCGGTGCTGACAATAGTTTTGGAAAACCGGCTGTCACCGGTGGTAATCAGAGGCGCAGTGTTTAAAGAACTCAGCGAAACCGTAGCAATATCGCTGGCTCCTGAGGGATCGGTCACCCGATATGTGAAACTATCATTGCCTAGGTGGCCGGGATCGGGGATGTAAGAAAAGCTGCCGTCAGGGTTGAGGGTTAGCGTGCCGTTTTCCGGGCCGGTCTCAAGCGTAGCCGTCAGAGCATCTCCGTCCGGATCGCTGTCATTGCGCAATACGCCGTCCAGCGCGGAAACCACAAGGCTTTCACCCTGATCAAACAGATAACTATCAGCTGTCGCATCTGGCGGGTCATTGTTCGGGGTGGTGTCGTTAACGGTGAGATTTACAGTTGCGGTGTCGGAGCCGGTGGCATCCGAGATTGTATAGGTAAAGCTGTCAATTCCGGTGA
>NZ_JBXWPD010000021.1:0-49590 GCF_059611225.1 Ruegeria sp. CDSA246
TTGGCGGTTACGATGAGCCAGAAACCCTCTCTTATCAAATCTACTTAAACTGTCCCATTGGTGCTGACGTCAGACACTTCGGTGCCCAACCTACGCTCGGGCTTATAGTGCCGGAAGATGAGTTTATCGGAGAAATAAAACGAAACACGACCCGTGCCATGCAAATCGGCGTACTTGCTTTGTTTCTGGCTGTCGCATTTACCTTTGTTGTCGCCCGACTGTTGAGCAAAAATCTTGTACGCGTGGCCACGGAAGCGAGAAAAGTCAGTAACTTTGAACTAAGTGAGAACTTGAACCTGAAATCAAATATTCAGGAAGTCGCCGAACTCGAAACAGCCATTGCAAGTATGAAGGCTGGATTGTCGAGTTTCGGTGCGTTCGTACCAAAGGAGCTGGTGCGCTCTATCCTTTCAAAAGCAGAGAGAATTAGCGTTGGGGGAGAAACGCGCGACGTGACTCTTATGTTCGCCGATCTCAAAGGGTTTACGCGCCAAACCGAGGGACTTGAACCCGAAGTTCTGATGCCTGCTTTGTCCGAGTATTTCGAAACAATGGAAAAAGAGATATCCGGTAATCAGGGTACAGTGGACAAGTACATTGGAGATGCCATCATGGCTCTATGGAATGCTCCGCTCGATGATACTGATCACCCTGTCCATGCTTGCCGAGCAGCTTTGGCGTGTTTACAGGCTGAGGCGATACTCAATTCTGATAACGGAGCCTTACCGTTTCGTCCCTTGCACACACGTTTCGGCCTACACACGGGTCGCGTAGTTGTCGGTAACGTTGGGTCTCTCTCAAGATTGCAATACACTGCGCTTGGTGCTGCCGTTAATTTTGCTTCCAGACTGGAAGGGTTGAATAAAGTTTACGGCACAAGAATTCTCGTATCGTCAGATGTGGCCGTTCATGTCGAGAACAAGTTTGTGCTGCGCGAAATTGACTTTGTCGTGCCTGCTGGAACTAGCTTCCCTAGCCGCATCTTTGAACTAATCGCGGAAAAAGATGATGACGGTGGTTTTCTGGTGAGCGCAGCCAAGAAACGCGAACTCGAAGAATGGAGCTCATGCTACGCCTTATATCAGTCGGGAGAATGGGGTGATGCATTGGACGCGCTGGAAAGGCATCGAGAAACCGCTTCCAACAAGCAGCTTGTGGATATCTTTGCCAAAAGATGCAAAAGGTTTGCGTCTAAACCACCGGCCTCTGATTGGGATGGCATTTACTGGTTCGAGAAGAAATGAATGAGAGGTCGGTCGTGTCAGAACAACTTTGCTTGAGCGGGGCAGGACGGTTGCGTAACTTTTGTCCATGACCAGACCTGCCTCCTTCAAGTACTTCAAAACCAGTCCCGAGATAATCCGCCTTGCGGTGATGCTGTCAAACTGGCGCCAAAACCATGGAGAAGGGCGTTGGTTGATCGCATTTACCAGCGCACCTAACCTTCGGGCCGTCCAGCTTCTGCTCGGACATACAAAAGTAGATAGCACGGTTAGGTATCTTGGAATCGAACTCGACGATGCATTGAGCATTGCAGAGAAGATCGATCTTTGAGGATTTGGCAGACGGCAGCAGCCGTCCGTCATCTCAACTTAAACCGAGTGTTCAAACGTCTAGACGCGAACGGCCGCTCCTCTGGATAGCAGACCTTATTCCTTTTGCGTTCGATGACCTACTTGCGGGACAAAACGGTCATTCGCAAAACCGTGCCTTCTGTCGCCATAGGCCCATTCACGACCTTATGAACTCTGTCAAACGCTGTGGTGCAGTTTCACAAGAGCAGCCGTTCATGCATCGTGCAGCATCCATTGCCAGAGAACAGCGGACGCGTGGGCAAATTGGTCCGTTTCGGCGGCAGCATGTCCACGCCCCAATCCAGCGTGGTGTCAGAAACCGGAAATGATCCATTTTTTCGGATCAAGGCTGCGTGCAAAGATGCAATCTGCGCAAAAAACAACGCTGTTTTCAAAGGCGCTCCACGAGCACACCTTGTCCGCCTGGCGGACACTGAGCCGGACAGAAGTTCTCTCCGGTACCGTCTCTTTCTAGTTTGGTTGCGCAGCTGTGGAAGGAAATGAAATGCCAATTCAATCTTTGGGCTATCTTGGTGTGCGATCCGACCGGACGGATGACTGGAAGCAATTCGCAAGTAAAGTACTTGCCATGCAACTCGCTGATCACGGCGGGCGCCAACTTTCTTTCCGGATGGATGATTTGGTGCAGCGCCTGGTGATATCCGATGAACCCGGCGAAACGCTTGCCTTCATCGGCTGGGAACTTTCGCAGAAATCAGACCTGCAAGATTACGCCGCCCGGCTGGACAATGCGGGACATAAGGTTGGGCAGGGAAGCCGTGAATTGGCAGACCGCAGGTTTGTCGAAGACCTGATCGTATTTCACGATCCTGCGGGAAACCGGATCGAACTGGTGTGGAACCCACAAAAAGCCGAAGACCCCTTTACGCCGGGGCGGCCGATCGACGGCTTTAAAACCGGCCCGCTTGGAATGGGGCATGCGGTGTTGCACGTGCCCGATGCGACGGCTCTATTACCGTTCTATCGCGATGTGCTGGGATTTGCCGTCAGTGACTATGGTCTGAAACCAGTGCCGCTCTACTTTTTCCACGTCAACGGGCGTCATCACAGCTTTGCCATAGTTGGCTCGGGCAATTCGGGGTTTCACCACTTCATGGTCGAATATCACAACCTTGATGACGTTGGTCAGGGTTATGACCTAGCCTGCCAGGAAGAGGATGGCATTGCCTATACGCTGGGGCGCCATACCAATGACTACATGACCAGCTTCTACGCCAACAGCCCCTCGGGTTTCTTTGTCGAAAACGGATGGGGTGGGCGCGTGATCGACCCCGCGACCTGGGAGCCACATGAAACAAAGTGCGGCCCCAGTTTCTGGGGTCACGACCGTCTTTACTTGTCCGAGTCAGGGCGGGAACCTTTTGTCGACATGCGGCTCAAGGCCGCTGAGGACGGGTTGCGCGCGCCGCCCGTAGTCGATTGCCCATGGCTATATGAAACCCGTGGGCGTGGCTGAGAGAGGGGAACCTGATGGCACAGATTACCAAACATTTTGATGTCGCCATTGTCGGCTATGGGCCAACTGGTGCGACGCTGGCCAATCTGCTCGCCGAATGCGGTGTGAGTGTGGCTGTCATCGAGCGCGAGGCGGCGATTTATCATCTCCCCCGGGCTGTGCACTTTGACGGTGAAACCATGCGGGTTTTTCAGGCCGCAGGCGTAGCCGAGCAGCTGAATGAAAAAGTGCGGGTCAATCCGGGTATGCGCTTTGTCGATCAACAAAGAAATCTGCTGATGGACTGGCCCCGTCCGCAAGGGATTGGACCGCAGGGGTGGCATTCAAGTTATCGCCTTCACCAACCTGACCTTGAGAAGCTGTTGCGTGACAAACTGACCAGCCGCGACACTGCGATGATTCTGACAGAAACTGAGGTTGTTAGCGTCGAGGATCAGGGCGAAGAGGTTACTTTGTACTGTCGCAAAGCTGGCGACGAGCACAGCACAATGGTTAAGGCCAATTTCGTTGTCGGCTGTGACGGTGCTCGATCTTTGCTGCGTGAAGCCATCGGTTCTGGCATGGACGATCTGGGGTTTGACGAACGTTGGTTGGTCGTGGACCTATTGCTTAAGAGGGACCGCCCCGATCTGGGTGATCACACGGTTCAGTTCAGCAACCCTGATCGTCCAATGACCTATTGCCGAAGCCCGGAAAACCGGCGGCGGTGGGAAATCACGGTTCTAGATGACGAAACCGACGACGAGGTTTTGCAAACCGCGCGCATATGGGATTTTCTTGCGCCCTGGATTGGCCCCGAGGATGCGGATCTGGAACGGAGCGCGGTCTACACGTTTCGATCTGCAATCGCGCAGAACTGGCGCAAAGGTCGATTGATGATCGCCGGAGATGCCGCACATCTGACACCGCCTTTTATGGGTCAAGGCATGTGCGCGGGGAT
Source organism: Ruegeria sp. CDSA246 (assembly GCF_059611225.1). Taxonomy (NCBI): domain Bacteria; kingdom Pseudomonadati; phylum Pseudomonadota; class Alphaproteobacteria; order Rhodobacterales; family Roseobacteraceae; genus Ruegeria; species Ruegeria sp. CDSA246. The sequence continues at coordinate 3,992 of NZ_JBXWPD010000021.1, forward strand.
CCGTGACGCCGCCAATCTGGCGTGGAAACTGGCGCTTTGCGTCAATGGCGAAACCGGAATTGACTTGCTGGACAGCTATCAAGCCGAGCGCGCGCCCCACGTGCGCACGTTCATCGAAACGGCGGTGCGCTTAGGTGGTTTGATCAATACGATGGATCGCGACACCGCGCTGGCACGAACAGAAGCTGATTGCGACGGAAAGGCTCGCATGGAGTTCACCTCGCCCCCACTTGGTCGCAGTGATTTGGCCAGCCTCGTGGTTGGCAACACGCCGCACACCGGGCACCTGTTCAGCCAGCCGACACTCAGTGACGGTCAGCGGCTTGATGATGCCATCGGGTATGCACCAGTGCTTGTGGTGCGTCACAAACTGCCCCGTGATGTCGTGCCAGCCATGCGCGTTCTTGATGGAGAAGCGCATCCTGCCTTTGCAGATGCGTTGGACGAAATTGGGGCAAATGCCGTTCTGCTGCGCCCTGACCGATACATCGCCGCTAGCGCCATGACTCAGACAGACATCAAAGCAATTGCAGCTATGAGCCTGCCAACCCCTTACAAAACCATCATAGAAAGAGAGCCCGTAAAATGAAACTTGCTTCCCTGAAAACTGGCGGGCGCGACGGCACGCTGGTCGTTGTGTCCCGTGATCTTTCCCGTTTGACTTTGGCCACATCCGTGGCACCCACACTGCGCGAAGCGATCGAAGACTGGCAGACCGCCGAGCCTGCCCTGCGCAACCTTGAAAAACAACTCGAGGACGGCGTCGTCGATTCCATGTCGTATGATCCGGCGGCACTGGCCTCACCGTTGCCGCGAGCGTTCCAGTGGGCGGACGGTAGCGCCTATCTCAGCCATATGCGGCTTGTACGCAAGGCGCGCGGCGTTGACATGCCTGCAAATTCGGAATCCGACCCGTTGCTCTATCAAGGTGGTGGCGACGGGTTTCTTGGACCGGTCGACCCAATCCCCTGCGTCGATACCGATTGGGGTCTGGATTTCGAGGGCGAAATTGCCGTGGTCACAGATGACGTGCCGATGGGATGCACGGCCAAGCAGGCCAGATCGCATATCAAACTGATCATGCTGTGCAACGATGTAAGCCTGCGCCATGTCATGCGCCCAGAACTGGTTAAAGGATTTGGCTTCTTCCAGTCGAAACCCGCAAGTTCCTTCTCGCCCGTGTGCGTAACCCCCGACGAGCTGGGAGAGGCCTGGACTGGTGGGCGCATCAACCTGTCACTAGTCACGACTTACAACGGTGACGAATTCGGATGCGTCGACGCGGGCGCGGATCTGAACTTTGAGTTTCCCGAGCTGATCGCCCACGCCGCGCGTACCCGCGACCTATCGGCCGGCACGATCATCGGGTCGGGCACTGTCAGCAATGAAAACCACCAAGAGGTGGGTTCATCCTGTCTGGCTGAAAAGCGTATGATTGAAACAATTCGCGATGGCGAGCCGACAACCCGGTTCATGCAACCCGGCGACACAATCCGGTTCGAGATGCTGGACCACGACGGCACCAGCGTGTTCGGCGCTATTGACCAGTCGGTTGTGGCCGGGTGAAACTGCATCATGGGCGGACAGAACGCCCCCCTGATCGTGATGGATAAATGGCGGCAAACTCTGAAACTGTCCGCGCGCTTGCGCGTGGATTGAATATCCTGCGATATCTCAACCGGGCCGGCGCAACCCGTCCGGGTGAAATCGCGTCAGAGCTGGGTTTGCCTCGCCCAACGGTTTATCGCTTGCTGCACACGCTGGAAGAAGAGGGCTATGTCCTCTGTTCCGCCAGCGATGCCCGGGTGCGTGTGTCGCCTTTGGCCGCGGCATTGGGAGACAATGTGTCGGTGCGCTCGCGCCTTTGTCAGGTGGCGGCACCAGTTATGGCGGAATTCACCGAAACCCACGCCTGGCCAGCCGATCTTTCCACCTATGAAGACGCCCATATGGTGATCCAGGAATCGACCCATGGCCGCAGCCCGTTGTCGGTGGACCCAGGGATGGTCGGCTTTTCCCTGCCCATTCTGCGCTCGTCAGCGGGGCGGGCCTATCTTTCGGTCTGTGGTTCGCGCGAGCTGGAGATGATTATCGAGTTATTGCGCGCCGAAAACCTTCCCGAAGACATGCCGTTCCTCAGAAAAAGATGGCTGGAGGAAAACCTGACGATCTATGCCGAACAGGGATACGCCACCCGTGGCCCACACACATTCAGGCCCAAAACATCCAGCCTGGCCGTGCCTATCCTAACTGATGATCGCGCGGTCGGCTGCTTGTCGATTATCTGGGTCACCAAGGCCATGAACATGGATCAGGCGATCAAGCGTTATGCCGACGCTTTGCAGTTTGCTGCGGCGAACATCGCCACCGAATATGAAACCCTTGAAATTTCGGGTCGGCCTTAACGGCGTCTGTGGGCATATGGCGCGCTTCAAAACGCTAAGTGTCCGCCACGCGGACAGCTGGACGCAAGAGCATATTTTTTTTGTGCTCTGAAGCGCTAGAATTTCGCCAAGAAATGGGAGGAAACACACATCATGAAACATACTTTGATCACAGGTCTTGCCGCCGGCGCGATGTCGATTGCATCCATGGCAGCGCAGGCCGCTGACACCACACTGACGATTTCGTCTTGGGCCCCGCCAACGCATGGCGTCAACGCCATGATCTGGCCTGAGCTAACCAAAATGATCGAAGAGGCCACCGACGGGCGGGTCAGTGCCGAAGTCAAATATGGTCTGGGCAGCCCTCCGGCGCAATTCGACCTGGTGCTTGACGGTGCGGCCGATATCACCTGGATCTTCCACGGCTATTCGCCTGGCCGCTTCGTGTCGACGAAAATGATCGAACTTCCGGGCTACGAGGGTAACGCCGAGGCCGCGTCGGTCGCAAGCTGGCGGGCGTATGACACATTCTTTGCCGATTTGAATGAGCACAAGGGCGTCAAGGTTCTGGCGATGATGACCCATGGCCCGGGCGTACTGCATTCGAACGTGCAGATCACCGCGCTTGAAGACATTTCTGGAATGAAGTTGCGACTAGGTGGCGGCGTGTCTGGCGATGTCGGGGCTGCACTGGGGGCAACGGGCATCCGTGTGCCCGCTCCAAAAGTCTATGAAACATTGGAATCGAATGCCGCAGACGGTGTGATGATGCCGATGGAGGCGAAGAAGAGCTTCAAACTGTTCGAAGTTGCCAAAAACTCTTACGAAGTTCCGGGCGGGTTCTATCGTGGATCTTTCGCCATCATCATGAACCAGGACACATTCGACAGGCTGTCTGATGCCGATCGCGCTGCACTGGATAAGGTATTTGGCGAAAACTTGTCACGCGCTGCGGGCAAAGCCTGGGACCAGATCGATGCGGCTGGCATCGAATCGCTGCACGCGAATTCCGACAATGCACTGACACAGGCCTCGGCTGACGATGCGGCCAAGTGGCAGGCACTTACAGGACCGCTGATTGAAAAGGTCCTCTCCGAGGTCAGTGCAAAGGGCGTCGATGCAGTTGCCGCGCATGCCTTTATCGTCGAGCAGATGTCCGCCGAGTGACCTGACCGCACGTTCAGCGTTTCAAAACACCAACAACAAGGCCCTTCATTGGGCCTTGTTTCATACAGTGGACCCACCATCATGACTGAACAAGATGACCAAACCTCAAATCCAGCGCAAAACTGGGACATGTCGCTGCGACAAACAAGTCCCTGGCGCTATATCGCCGTTGCCCCGACATGGTTTGCGGCCGGTATCTTGTTCCTGTTGATGTCGATGACATTTGCAGATGTCGTTTTGCGCAGCCTGTTTGGCAACCCGATTGAATCGGCAACCGAATTAACGCGACTGTTCATGGCCATCATCGTGTTTTCGTCTCTGCCTATCGTCAGTTGGAAAGGCGCGAACATCGTGGTTGATCTTATGGACCCGCTATTTTCCCGTCGCCTTGCGGCCCTGCGCGACTTTGTAATTGATCTTGCGTGCGGAATCTTTCTGTTGTGGCCCGCAAAGCGGGTCTGGGAACTTGCCGAACGTGCGCGCGAATACGGCGATGTCAGCGAATACCTCAACCTACCACAACACTATGTCGGTTGGTTCATCTCCGTTTTCACCCTTGTCACTGCAATCACCTTCATTGCCCGTGCCGTCGCGCGAGTAATTTCCCCAACAAAGGCAAACTTCTGATGCTGTTTTCCATCCTTGGCCTGGCTGCGGTCCTTTTCCTTGTGTTCCTGCGGATGCCGATTGCGATAGCAATGGGGTTTGTGGGGTTTGTCGGCTATGCTGAACTGCGCGGGTTTCGTGCCTCGATTTCTATGGTCGGTCGGTTGATCATAGACACCGCACAGGACTACGGGCTGTCGGTTGTCCCACTGTTCATCCTGATGGGGCTTTTCGTGAATAAGGGCGGACTGTCGCGCGAATTGTATCAGGTATCTTACGCCTTTATGGGTCACTTTCGAGGTGGGCTGGCAATGGCGACAATCGTTGCTTGTGCCGGATTTTCGGCCATCTGCGGCTCGTCCCTGGCGACTGCTGCCACGATGTCAAAAGTCGCGATGCCTCAAATGCGCAAATACAATTATGCTGACAGCCTGTCGACGGCATCCATCGCCGCCGGGGGCACGTTGGGGATTCTTATACCGCCCTCTGTCATTCTTGTTATCTATGGTTTGCTGACCGAAACCAGCATCGGAAAATTGTTCATCGCCGGTATCATCCCGGGATTGCTCGGGGTCGTTCTTTACCTTGCGGCAGTGCGCTACACGATCCTGCGCAACCCAGAGGCCGGCCCCGCCGGGGATCGCGCGAGCTGGGTTGATCGTGCCAAGGCTTTGAAAGGCGTGTGGGCGGTACTTCTGTTGTTCTTCATTGTAATCGGCGGGTTGTACGGAGTTTTGGACTTCTGGCCACTGAATTTGACATTTTCCCCGACCGAGGCGGCAGGTATGGGCGCGGCAGGAGCCTTTCTGATCGCTTTTTCGCGGCGCAGACTCAGCTTTGCTGCAACGATGCAGGTCTTGATCGAAACCGCCCAGACGACCGCCGCTCTGTTTACTGTTCTGATCGGCGCCTGGGTGTTTTCAAACTTTGTGAACCTTGCCGGCCTGCCGGAAGCGCTGCGCGCCACGGTTTCCTCTGCGGGTCTGGGGCCAATGACGGTAATGCTGATGATCCTTGGCGTCTATGTCATCCTCGGATGTGTTTTCGAAAGCCTTTCGATGCTATTGCTGACTGTGCCGATCTTTTTTCCACTGGTCACGAGCCTAGGCTTTGATCCGGTCTGGTTCGGCATCATTGTTGTCGTCGTCACCGAAATCAGCCTGATTACACCACCGGTCGGATTGAATGTCTTTGTCCTCAAAGGCGTTGTTGGGAACGTGTCGACAGCAACGATCTTCAAAGGCGTCACGCCATTCTGGGTCGTCGACATCATCCGCTTGGCCGTGTTGGTACTTGTACCAACACTGGTGCTGTTCCTGCCAAACTCTATGCACTAGCGAGTGGTGCCTCCCAAAAGGACGCTAACCAACTCTCTGATATGGCGTGTTAAAACGTACGGCTCGCGGCGTTCGGCGCTCAACGAACCTAGTTAGAGATTGGTTAGCCTTCCAACATCTGTTTTGCGAAATTCAATTGAGGTTACAGCACGGGCTATTCCTCAGCTCCGACAAAGGTCCTGCATTTCTCGCCTTCACTGCAATGCATTCGGCAGCGATCTCTGCTGAAAGAGAGAAGTACGAGAACCTTGGTGCGTTCCGCGCGACTGACATTTTCAGTGCCGGATTGCCGGAATTGCAGCCAAAGATTGCATAGTCGCCCAGTCAAACACCGGTGGCGGGACAATTTCTGAGGGCGTAACGAACGGCAGCTTTTCTTTCTGCAGTGTGGCTGATGGTCTCGGTAAGCGGGAGTTGCAGCACCTGCGAGCGTCGGCGTTGACTATGTCTACTCCGGGCTCGGGGCTGACATCCGAGCATTTTACTCAGATGACTGCTTAAGAGCGGAAAGCAGACACAGAAGCCTGTGCCCTGCGATCTAGTGAGGCGAGAACATTTTTTACAACTGGACTGGACTTCCTGGCGGTTCAGAGCGGTACTGTCTGTGTCGCATTCGCCCGGGATCACCGGGCTCCACTCAGTACGGGGCGAGGGATGGACCTTTGCTCGCAGAGTGGAGAAACACGATGACTACACGAAATGCGGTAGCGCAAAGTTCGGCCAGAACCACAAAGTTTGGCAAAAAGCTGACCCGTCATAAGCAGCTTCACAGAATGCTCACGCGGAAATCCGGCGTCACAATCGCACAACTTCAAAAGACCTTCGGTTGGCAGGCGCATACGGCACGCGCCGCGATATCCGCGCAGCGCAAAGCCGGATGCGTTGTGGACAGACTGGAGACAGACAAGGGATCGGTTTACCGAATTGTCGAGGCGCAGAGCACCCAATGAAAGTGGAGCAAAACGAAAAGGTATCGATCCTGATATCAGAGATCGCCGCCCTTGATCGCGCTGCGTGCCTCGACCGATGGCGTGAGGCCTTCGGTCGCTTGCCCCCAAAGTATCTTTCGCCACAGTTCATGAAGCGGGTGCTGATCTGGGATATGCAAAACAAAACGCTGGGCAGTGTGTCAGCGAAAACCACCCGACGCCTGAAGCAGATTGCGGCTGGGAAAGTGTTGCCCACGACCGCCAGGCCTGGGTCTCATCTGGTCCGGGAGTGGAACGGACAGACCTATCAGGTCGAAGTCACTGAAGGCGGGTACGTCATGGATGGTAGAACGTGGCGTTCCCTGTCAGCCATCGCAAAGCACATTACCGGAGCGCATTGGTCAGGCCCGCGCTTCTTCGGGCTTCAATGATGCGACGTATCCGCTGCGCCATTTACACGAGGAAAAGCTCGGAGGAGGGGCTGGAGCAGGATTTCAATTCGCTGGATGCCCAGCGGGAAGCCTGTGAAGCTTACATCTCCAGCCAGAAGCACGAGGGATGGGAGCTTCTGCTGGATTGTTATGACGATGGCGGTATCTCGGGCGGTCATCTTGACCGCCCTGCGCTACGGCGGCTGATGCAGGCTGTAGAAGAAAATCGTGTTGACCAGATTGTTGTCTACAAGATCGATCGGCTGACTCGTTCGCTGGCGGACTTCGCGAAACTGGTCGAACGTCTCGACGCAGCCGACGCATCGTTTGTGTCCGTTACTCAGTCCTTCAATACGTCTACCAGTATGGGGCGCCTGACACTCAACGTGCTGTTGAGCTTCGCTCAGTTCGAACGGGAAGTCACCGCTGAACGCATCCGGGACAAGATCGCAGCTTCAAAGCGTAAGGGCCTTTGGATGGGCGGGAATGTTCCGCTTGGCTATCAGGCTGACGGCCGGACGCTCAAAATCGATGAAGAAGAAGCTGAGGTCATCAAGGCGCTCTACGAACTCTATCTGGAGCATCGGAGCATTCTTGATGTGAAAGAGCAGGCTGAGGCACTGGGTCTCCGTTCGCGCCGTCGGGAGCGCCCGGGCGGACGCGTGGCAGGCGGTAAGTGCTTTGACCGCGGACACATCCATCATTTGCTCAGTAATCCGATCTATTCTGGCCGCATCCGACACAAGGGTCAGGTTTATGAGGGGCAGCACCCTGCCATCATCGCCCCGGAAATTTGGACCCACGTGCAACAGCTATTGACGGATGGCGCAGTAAGGGAGCGCGGCGTAAAACAGAAAGCAAAGCGATCAGTGCTGGCCGGAAAGCTCTTTGATGAGACCGGAGATCGGCTGACACCCAGTCATAGTCGCAAAAATGGGAAGCGTTTGCGTTACTACATCTCCGGACGTCTGGTGACTGATCGCAGTAAGAAGCATTCTGATGCCTGGCGGCTGCCTGCAGAGCAGCTTGAAAACCTTCTGACCGAAGTGGTCAGACAGCATCTGAGCCGACCGAATGCCGTGACATTAATGGCGCAGGATATGCCAGCAGCCAAAATTACTTCGGCAACGGAGCTTCTCAGAGATTGCCAGTCCGCCAGGAAATACCTCGGTCTGATTTTGCGGGCAGATTTGCAACAGGGGTCTCTGAGGGTGCAACTGGATCTCCAGGCACTGGCACAGATGATTGAGTGCAGGGTAGATCAGGTCGATGCCAGGGAGCTAACGATCGAAGCGCCATTCCGGATGCGCCGCAGAGGCGTGGAGCTGAAACTGCATCTTGGCGATTCACCGCCTGAGATCGATCAAACACTTGTCCGCAACGTCGTTAAGGCGCGCCGGTGGTTGGCGATGATTATTGATGGCAGAACGTTCTCAGAAATTGCGGAGACAGAGGGCACTTCCAAACGACGAGTTCAGGATGTGGTCGATCTGGCCACGCTGGCGCCTGACGTCCTGGAGGCCATCGCTGCAGGCGAACAACCTGACGGCCTGACCACGGATTACCTGATCAAGTCCGGCTTCCCTGCTATCTGGTCAGATCAGCACAAACAGTTCGCTGCGCTCTGATCTGCAGACTCTCCCAAAGTTACCAAACTCGTACCGCCGGAATCGCGAACTGAGACTGCGGCCCGAAATCGACCATTGTTGCGCATAAACTCGGGTCTCAGCTGGAATAGCCGGATGATAACCTGCTGAAAGCAAGCGATAATATGCGGCCAAATATTCAGTGCGTGATTTTAGGGAAAATCATGGCTGGGGTGGTAGGATTCGAACCTACGGTACACTGTACCAAAAACAGTTGCCTTACCACTTGGCTACACCCCAACGGTGAGGCGCTGTCTACGATTGTTGATCGGTGGGTTCAAGACCTTTCGGGTAAAAAAATGAGTGCGGATTAAAAAAAATCTGAAGGCGCTAATCGAAGATCTGAGAGTGGCTTGTTTTCATAGGTAAGGTGTTCGATCTTGCTGAGATCGGGTCGTCGGAAAGCACTGCAGAATGTATGCGGAATGAGTAGCCCATTGGCCTGATCTTACGGCGGGGTTTTGAAATCCAGTGTTTTGCGAAGAGCTGGATGCGCGCATTGATGGCAGGGCGCTAAGATTGGAAACTCTGAAAGGGAAGAGAATGAAGTTTCTACGTACTCCAGACACCCGGTTTGACGGGCTCTCAGAATACCCGTTTGCACCGAATTACGCGCAGGTGGATGACACCGAAGGCGGCCAGTTGCGGATGCATTATGTGGATGAAGGGCCAGCCGAGGCTGATCCCGTATTGATGATGCATGGCGAGCCAAGCTGGTCCTACCTTTACCGCCACATGATTGCGGGATTCGTCGCGCAGGGACATCGCGCGGTTGCGCCAGACCTGATTGGGTTCGGACGATCCGACAAACCAACTGAACGAAGTGACTACACTTATGAACGCCACGTGGCTTGGATGGGTGATTGGCTGCGCAAGGTGGACCTGCGCAACATCACTCTGGTTTGCCAGGACTGGGGCGGGTTGATCGGGCTGCGGTTATGGGCAGAGATGCCCGACAGGTTCGCGCGCATAGTGATTGCCAACACGGCGCTGCCAACTGGCGATCAGCCAATGGGCGCAGCGTTTGAGAACTGGCGCAGGTTTAGCCAAGAGGTCCCGGTATTTCCGGCCGGTGGAATTCTGAAAGGCGGAACTGTATCGTCACTGTCCGAAGACGTTATCGCGGCCTATGATGCGCCTTTTCCAGATGAAAGTTACAAGGCCGGGGCGCGGCAGTTCCCTATGCTAGTGCCAGCGACGCCTGATGATCCGTCCTCGGGTCCGAACCGGCAGGCGTGGGAGGTGATCCGAGGGCTTCAGACACCTGTCCTCACTGCTTTCGGGGCCGATGATCTGGTCATGGCGGGGATTGATGCGGTGTTCCAGAAACTGTGCCCGGGGGCCGCAGGGCAGCCTCATGTTATCTTGCCGAATGCGGGGCATTTCTTGCAAGAAGACGTTGGTCCGGAACTGGTCAAGCTGACCTGCGATTTCATCGCGCGCACACCCCTATCCGACTAGGTTATTCTCGGATTTCGGCAGGGTCGACGCCCCAGAGGTTCGTTTTCTGCGCCCAGCCGCGATACCCGCCCGCAGAAATCTGGCACCAGTCCAGCGAACAACTTCCCAGGCGCGCCACAACGCCCGTTTCAAACTGTGCGCTGATCGGCGCATTTGCATCGGGGCTTGTGTAAACGGTCAGCAATTCGGCGTCGACCAACACAGTTCGAACACCGGACAACAGGGCATAGTGGACCCATCCTCCGGCTCCGTCGCGGTCCTGAACTCTGCGCCAGTTTCCGTATTCTGCCGTTATCTGCAGTGGCATGCCGCGCCGTTTGAAAACCCAATCGATTCGGTGAGTCAGGGATGGGCCGCGGCGCACATTGCCCTCAGCAGCTTTCATCGAAACGAACCGTGGGAGGGGCAGGTTGGTGACTTGGCCACGCTTGTCCTGCGCGCTGGCAGCCAAGCCACCAAACACCGTCAGGAAAACAGCGAATGCCGCCGAAACAAGGCGTTTTACGGGTAGAAAACCACTCACTTACTGTCTGCTCTTGTGCCTGTTGATCTTGCTTCGAAAAAAGGTCGACTCAATGCCTATGGGGTTCTTGTGCCCCGCCTTATCCTGCGCCACGATGACATGGCGCGCGAAGGTTTGCAAAGCAGTGGGAGTGCAGAGGTGTCAAGAGAACGTCTGAGTGTTGTCGTTACGCGACGGTTGCCCGAGGCGGTTGAAACCCGGTTGAGCGAATTGTTCGATGTGCAATTGCGCGACGATGACAACCCGATGACCCGTGAAGAACTGGTGGAGGCCGTGAAAACCGCCGATGTTCTGGTGCCAACCGTGACCGATACGATCGACGGTGGCCTTTTGGGGCAAGCGGGTGAAAACCTGCGCTTGATCGCGAATTATGGGGCAGGGGTCGACAATATCGATGTCTCGACCGCGCGTCAGAGGGGCATTCTGGTGTCGAACACCCCGGGGGTTCTGACCGACGATACCGCTGATATGACCATGGCGCTGATTCTCGCTGTGACCCGTCGAATTCCCGAGGGTCTGTCTGTCATGCAAAAGGGCGATTGGACCGGGTGGGCGCCGAATGCCTTGTTGGGCGGACGTATCGGCGGGCGGCGTTTGGGCGTTCTTGGCATGGGGCGTATCGGCCAGGCCGTGGCCCGCCGTGCCAGCGCATTTGGAATGCAAGTACATTACCACAACCGTCGCAGGCTTCGCCCCGAGATCGAACAAGAGATGGAAGCGACCTACTGGGAAAGCCTCGATCAGATGGTGGCGCGAATGGATGTGATTTCGGTCCATTGCCCGTCGACACCGTCTACCTTCCATTTGATGAATGCACGGCGGCTGAAATTGATGAAGCCGACAGCCGTTATCGTGAATACCTCAAGGGGTGAGGTGATCGACGAAAACGCTCTGACACGCCGGATACGCTCGGGCGAAATCGCCGGCGCGGGCCTGGATGTTTATGAGCACGGGACGGATGTGAATCCAAGATTGCGACAGTTGCCGAACGTTGTTCTGCTGCCCCACATGGGGTCGGCCACGTTAGAGGGTCGGATCGAAATGGGTGAGAAAGTTATTATTAATATCAAGACCTTCGAAGACGGTCACCGCCCACCGGATCAGGTAGTCCCCGCAATGCTTTGATCAGGTGTTTCCCGTGTTTTGATGCGGGCGGTGCCAATTTACACACGCATATTTTCAGGAGGATACGATGAAACGAAGTCTGATTTCGGGAGTTTTGCTGTCGGCGGTTGTGCTGGCAGGACCATTGACTGCTCAGGAAACGGCGGATGCCGTTGCGCCCGAAGGCGCGTCCGAGGGGCAGGTGCAAGGCCTGACCGAAGAGGTGATCGCTGCGCTTGAGGCCAAGATGGCAGGGCAGCCGGTCACATCTGAAAACTGGATGGTCGCTGCTGCGAATCCATTGGCGGTTGAAGCAGGCGCAAAGGTTTTGCGCGCTGGCGGGTCGGCGGCTGATGCAATGGTCACCGTTCAGGTTGTGCTGGGGTTGGTCGAACCGCAATCGTCGGGCCTTGGTGGCGGTGCATTTTTGGTTTGGTATGACGCTGCATCGGGCAAGCTGACGACATTGGATGGGCGTGAAACGGCCCCGCTTGAGGCGAACCACAGGCTGTTCCATGACGAAAACGGCGAACCGCTGAAGTTCTTTGATGCGGTTGTCGGCGGATTGTCAGTGGGCACACCCGGGACACCGGCCTTGCTGGAAGAGGCACACCGGCGCTGGGGCCGCAGTCCCTGGCCAAGCCTGTTTACCGATGGCATCGCGTTGGCGAACGACGGCTTCCTGGTATCTCCGCGCCTTGCTGGCCTGGTCGAAAAGGATGCCGAACGCCTGTCGCGCTTTCCTGCAACCGCAGAATATTTCTTGCCCGACGGTAAGCCGCTTGAGCAGGGGCAACGCCTGACCAACCCGGCCTATGCCGAAACTCTGCGTATTTTGGCCGACGAAGGCTCGGCTGGCTTTTATGGTGGTGAAGTTGCCGCTGGCATCGTCAGCACCGTACGCAACGCCGAAGGCAACCCGGGCGTTCTGTCGGGAATTGATCTGGCGCTGTATCAGGTGATCGAGCGTGAACCAGTGTGCGCAACCTATCGCGCCTATGAGGTCTGCGGCATGGGCCCGCCATCGTCAGGCGCGCTGACCGTCGGGCAGATATTGGGCATGCTGGACGGCTATGATCTGGCTGCAATGGGCCCCGAAGACACCAATGCATGGCGCCTGATCGGTGATGCCTCTCGTCTGGCTTTTGCCGACCGCGGTCGCTACATGGCCGATCATGATTTTGTTCCCATGCCCACACAGGGCTTGGTTGATCCATCTTATCTGTCCGACCGTGGCGCTCTGTTAGGCGGAGAAGCCGCCCTGACAGAGGTCGCACCGGGTAACCCCGAGTTCGATCATGCGTCGAATTGGGCTGACGATGTCTCGATCGAGTTACCCTCAACCTCGCATATCTCGATCGTTGATCAGTACGGAAACGTCCTGTCGATGACGACGACGATTGAGAACGGGTTCGGTTCACGACTGATGACAAACGGGTTTCTGCTAAACAACGAATTGACGGACTTCTCGTTTAAAACGCACAGTGACGGTGTTCCAATTGCCAACCGGTTGGAGCCTGGCAAACGCCCACGTTCGTCGATGAGCCCGACAATTGTGATGCAGGACGGCGCGCCTGTTCTGGCCATCGGATCGCCGGGCGGTAGCCGTATCATCGGCTATGTTGCCAAGTCGATCATCGCCTGGGCGGATTGGGACATGGATGTGCAACAGGCCCTGTCGCTACCGCACCTAGTCAACCGTTTTGGCACCTATGACGTGGAAGAAGGAACCGCGGCCGAAGGGTTCTCGGATGCGTTGATTGAGCTGGGTTTTGAAGTGAACCCGCGCGACCTGACCTCAGGTCTGCATGCGATTGAGATCGGGGATGTGCTGGTCGGCGGTGCTGATCCGCGTCGTGAAGGTATCGCGCTGGGCGAATAGCCCGGCGTTTTAAAAGGGGAAGACCATGGTGCAGGCAGTTGCTTTGCCGCGAAACGAAGTGGGGATCGAGGCGGCTGTCGGCATCCTGAAGCAGAAATTTGGTGACCGGTTGCAAACCGGTCAGGCAATCCGCGAACAGCATGGTCACACGACCACCTGGATCGAAAACCAAACCCCGGACGCCGTGGTTTTTCCGTGCTCAACGCAGGAGGTATCCGAGATCGTCAAAACCTGCGCCACGCACAAGGTACCGGTGATTGCATTTGGCACGGGTACGTCTTTGGAGGGTCACGTGAACGCCCCTGCTGGTGGTATCTCGGTTGACCTGACCCAGATGAATAAGGTGCTGGCTGTGAACCCTGGTGATCTGGATTGCGTCGTACAACCGGGTGTGACGCGCGAAGACCTGAATACCCATTTGCGGGATCAGGGCTTGTTCTTTCCGATTGACCCCGGCGCGAATGCTTCGATGGGTGGAATGGCGGCGACGCGGGCGTCCGGAACCAATGCGGTTCGCTATGGCACGATGAAGGACAATGTCCTTAGTCTTGAGGCGGTCATGCCGGATGGGCAGATTATCCGAACCGGGCACCGGGCCAAGAAATCCTCGGCCGGTTACGACCTGACCCGACTGTTGATTGGGGCCGAAGGGACTTTGGGCATCATCACCGAGCTTACCTTGCGCCTGCAGGGCATCCCCGAGGCGATCACCTCGGCCCGTTGTTCATTTCCGTCGGTGGATGCGGCCTGTCAGGCCGTCATGATGACGATCCAGTACGGTGTTCCGGTGGCGCGGATCGAGCTGCTGGATGAAATGTCGGTCAAGGCCGCCAACGCCTATTCCGGGCTGAGCCTGCCTGAAACGCCATTGCTCTTGCTCGAGTTCCACGGATCGGAAAACGGTGCGGTCGAGCAGTCCGATACCTTCAACCAGATCGCGGAAGAGTTCGGCGGCACCGATTTCGCGGCGACCTCAACGACTGAGGAACGCAATAAACTCTGGCAGGCCCGGCATGATATGTACTGGGCTTCCTTGCAACTGCGTCCGGGCGCGCGAGGAATCTCCACCGACGTCTGCGTTCCGATCTCGCGTTTGGCAGAGTGCGTCACAGCGACTCAGGACAAAGCGCGTGAGCTAGGGCTGATGGCCCCAGTGGTGGGGCATGTCGGGGATGGCAACTTTCATTCCTTGCTTCTGATCGACATGGAAAACGCGGACGAGGTCAGCAAAGCTGACGAATTCGTCGGGTGGCTGAATGATCTGGCTATTTCGATGGAAGGCACGTGCACGGGCGAACATGGGATCGGACAGGGCAAACAGCCCTATCTGGTCAAAGAGCTTGGGCCAGCCGTCACGTATATGACTGCTATCAAAAAGGCGCTGGACCCCGACAACATCATGAACCCAGGAAAGATTCTGCCGAACGAATAAAATTGACCCATCCTTGGGAATTTCGCTTCAAAGCCACAAGGGTGCCCGATTCTGCCGCTATCCATTGCGAAAACAAGCAGTAATTGAATTTGAGGTCATAATGGGCGCGCTAAGGTTCATTGGGTTTGCGTTGATAGTTGGTCTGGTCGTTGCGGGCCTAGATTATTTTCAGCAGGACAAAAAATCGGACGGTACGCTTTCGCTTAGCGGATATTTTGAAACCATCTCGGTGCGGTTCGATCAAAGCCAAAAAGAGCGGGAAGTGAAACAAGCGGCGCGAGAACGTCAAAAGTTGTGGAATGCCGGTGCAAAGTCCTTTCTTCCGAACCCCCCAGAGGGTTGGGCGCAATATGCCTTGACCGAGCCCGACACCAAGGCAGTCTCCAGAGTTCTTTCAGAGTTGCGGCCAGTGCCCCTTGTCAGTTCGATCAGCGGGCCAGCCGAATTGCTGCAGCTCAACGCTGCCGGCAAAGACGGCGCGCTTCGAAAGCTGGATGAGACAGGCACTGTTTACGCAAAAGAAGGTGAACTGATCTGGCTTGATATCACCCTCAAACCACAAGCAGCACGAAACACTTTGGCCGGATTAGCGCTGAGTGCGCAGGATGCGTTTCTGGATGGGATGAAGGCCGAACAAGGGTATGCGATGATTGACGGCGTCGCTTTCATCGAAACAACCGGAAATTTGCTGGATGATACCAAAAAGACCAACTATCGCGCGTTCACAGGCCGTATCGGCTTTGATCAAGAGGTTGTAATCCGCCTTCATGCAGATGCCAGCGATGCGACGATCCGAGAGTTTCTTGGCCGCGTCGATTACGCAGGCTTGAACGCGTTGCTGCCGCATCCGGCCCTGATTGTCGGCAAGGGAATCGAAGTTCCCCTGATCCGGCAGCCCGAAATAGCGGATGAAATGCACGATCTTTACGAAACGATGCAAATCGCGCAGCTAAGGTTGGGTCAGGAAAAGCTGGAAAATCTGGATGCGGCGGCTTTGGTGGCGAACACGCTAAGTAGTTCGGGCTTCAACTCTGAAGGCGTCATGGACATCACCAACGGCGAAGTCTTCGAAAATCAGGAACTGTCGCAATTATCTTACATTCGCACCCAGAACCTGCTGCTTGAATCTGCGCTGAGCGAGGCGGAAACCGAAGTGGCCAGCACAGGTGGTATCGGCGGGTTCATTAAGGGATTGATGGGCAAAGTGGCCCACGCCGATGCAAAAGCGGAGGAACCCCAGCCTCAGGTTGCTCCATCGGGTGAGGTTAAAGTCAGGAAGGGTGGTTTGGGCAAATCATCCTGTGCAACGTTGGGCAGTAGCAAACGGTGCTCTGTCGGGGGCAACTGAAACCTTTCACCTGAAAAATCGACGCTCTGCGCCATGCACGGGTCGTTTTCTTTATATCACTGGTCGGATGAATGTCGCGCCGGGGCATTCAAATGCGCCATATGGTGTCAACTGAATTCAAGGGGAGACGCCCGGTAATGAAAACCCAAGTCAAAGCACTGGTCGTTGGCGGTGGTGCCGTCGGCACTTCGATTGCATATCACTTGGCCAAGGCAGGCTGGGACGATGTGATGTTGATTGAGCGGGACGAGCTGACTTCCGGCTCGACATGGCACGCAGCAGGGCTGTTGCCGCTGTTCAACATGTCCTATGCAACGACACACATCCACAAGTACTCGGTCGACTTCTACAAGCAGCTTGAGGAAGAGACCGGCCTGAACGCAGGCTTTGCCGTCGTTGGCAACCTGCGCATGGCACAAACGCAAGAGCGCATGGATGAATACATGCTCTATGCGTCCACCGCTGAAACTTGTGATGTCGCCTACGAATGGCTGACGCCCGAGCAGATCAAGGAACGCTGGCCGCTGATTGAGACATCGGACCTGAAGGGTGCGATCTATCACACCGAAGACGGCTACATTAACCCTGCAGATGTGACGCAGGCGATGGCTAAGGGTGCCCGTCAGCGTGGCGTTGATATTGTTCGCAAGATGCAGGCCGATGCCTTCCACTGGAACGGCACTCACTGGGAAGTGACCTGCACCAAGATGGTCGAGAAGGGCGGCAACCTCATCCCGTCTGACGAGCAAGTTGTGATTACCGCCGAGCACGTCGTGACTGCATCAGGCAACCACGCGCAGCGCACCGCCAAGATGCTGGGCATCAAGATGCCCGCGATCCCGGTCGAGCATACCTTTATCGTCATGGACAAGGACCCCGAGCTGGTCAAATGGCGTGAAGCGGGCAACCCCGAACACCCAGTTGTCCGTGATGCCGACAACGAATCTTACGCGCGTGAGGAACGTGGCGGCTGGATTCTGGGTATTTATGAACACGGCGCACCAGCGCAGTTCGAACATGGCGTGCCGGACAGTTTCCGCGCTGACCTGTTCCCGCTGGATCTGGACCGGATTGCCGATCAGTACATGGCGATGGCCGAACGTGTGCCGTCCTGCGCCGAATCCGGCCTGAAGGACGACTTCAACGGCCCGATCTGCTACACCCCGGATGGCAACCCACTGGTTGGTCCGGCACCGGGTCTGCGTAACATGTGGCTGGCTGAAGGTTTCTCGTTTGGCATCACCGCGGCAGGCGGCACCGGCTATTACCTGGCGCAGATGATGGTGGATGGCGAAGCCGAGATCGACATGGCGTCGCTGGACCCCAAACGTTACTCGTCGAACTGGATGACCACCGAGTTTGCAGCGCGCAAGAATGAAGAGTGCTATGAGCACGTCTACATCCTGCACCACCCCGATGAAGAACGTGCTGCCTGCCGTCCGCTGCGGACTGTTCCGGCCTATGACCGTCAGAAAGCGCGTGGCGCACAGTTTGGCTGGGTCAATGGATGGGAGCGCCCGAACTATTTCGGTCCACTGGATGCACCCGAAAACTTCGACCATGACGCCCGCTCATTCCGTCGCGGTGGCTGGTGGCAGTACGCAGTCGAAGAAGCCAAAGCGATCCGCGAAGGCGTTGGCCTGATCGACGCATCGGCCTTCACCAAGCATGTCGTCAAAGGACCCGGTGCGACGCAATTCTTGGATTGGTTCACCTGCAACAAGCTGCCCAAGGTCGGTCGTATCAACCTGACCTACGCGCTGACCTCGCACGGCACCACCCGCACCGAGTACACCATCGTCCGCAATGGCGAGAACAACTACTACATCGTCTCTGCAGGTGCCTGGACCGAGTACGACGCGGACTATCTGCGCAAGGCGGCTGAGGACAAGATGGAGGAGTTCGGCTACATCGAGATCCAGGACGTGACCACCCAGTGGGGCGTTTTCGCTATCGCCGGACCCAAATCGCGTGACGTTTTGAAAGAGGTCATCAAGGACGCCGATCCGGAAACCGCATTGTCCAACAAGCGCTTCCCGTGGTTGTCGGCCCGTCAGATCGAACTGGGCATGTGCCCGGTCAACGCGATCCGCGTGGCCTATACCGGCGAGCTGGGTTGGGAACTGCACCACCCGATCGAGATGCAGAACTACCTGTTCGACCTGCTGGAAAAAACCGGTGAAAAGCACGGTATGAAGCTGGTCGGTGCGCGCGCTCAGAACTGGCTGCGTCAGGAGAAATCCTATCGCGCCTTTGGCACTGAACTGGGCCGCGACGCGACCCCGCTGGAAGCCGACCTGCCGCGTTTTGTTGATCTGTCGAAAGATTTCTACGGCAAGGACAAGCTGGAAGAGACCGGTGTGCGCGTGAAGTGCTGCACCCTTCTGATCGACGGGCCGGACGATGCCGACCCATGGGGCCGCGAGGCGCTGTACACACCGGAAGGTGAACGCGTGGGTCGTTTGACCTCGGGCGGATACTCGGTCGCGTTCGAGAAATCCATCGGCATGGGCTACGTAAAGCCCGATCTGGCGGTCGAAGGCACTAAGCTAAAGGTCAAGATTCAGGATAAACTGTGGGATGCGGTCGTGACCTGCGACAGTCCCTACGATCCGAAAAACGAAACCATCCGCAAGGACGGTTGATCAAAAAAGGGCCCCGGAGATCTCCGGGGCCCTTTTTTGTCACGCGGAAAGCTCGTCAAAGCATTCCAGCGCCTTGGCCGCATACATCATCGATGGCCCACCGCCCATCTGGATGGCGATGGCGAGCACCTCTGACACTTCTTCGCGGCTTGCTCCGGTATTGATCAGAGCTTCGGTGTGTAGCGTTATGCATGGTTCGCAGCGGGCAGCGATGGACATACCCAAAGCGATCAGTTCTTTGGTTCTGTAATCCAGCGAGCCGCCCTCTTTGACGGATTTTCCAAGCGCACCGAATGCACGGGCGGTATCAGGTATCGCAGCGTTTAGGATGCGCAAATTGTTGCGGGTATCCGAGAGCTTGTCTTGCCAGTTCATTTGTGGGCTTCCTTTAAACATATCACCTTGTGAATATGTTCATGGAAACTGCCTGACTTTGATCTTGATCAGACTGAAGGTCTTTCAGCGATAAATGCCAGGTTGTTTGCTGGCATTTCAACAGCATCGGTTAAACTCAATTGAACTCGACGCAGCAGGTCCAAAATATCGGCGTCATCCTTGTATCCAATGTCCGGGTCTTGTTGGCTCAACGCAGCATGAAAGTTCTGGTCTCCGGTACTGGTCAATCGGCCTGCGCGCATGAATGGCCCATAGAGGATTAGCCGACCGCCCGGGTTCAGCGCCAGCGCGGCCTCGGTCACCAAGGTTTCCACCTCCGACCAACTGATCAGATGCAGCAAGTTGATCAAGAGGATCAGGTCATTTGCCCCGTGAACAGTATGCCAACCGGGTTGGACCGCATCGAGTTCTATCGCAGGGACTATGTTTTCTACGCCTTCGGCATATGCGTCGATTGAAGCGCGTCGTTCAGGTTCAACCTCACTGGGTTGCCAATCCAGACCGGTCAGTCGATTGGCAAAGACCGCGACGTGTTGCCCCGTACCGCTCGCCAATTCCAACGCGCGACCTGACGATGGGCCAAACCGCGCCAGCAGATCACAAAGCGCATCGGCATTCCTGCTGGCCGCCGGAGCGACCAATTTTTGCCCATCGGATACCGTCGCCACGCTGGCATTTGCAGGGAGTTTGCGTTTTGTCATCCACGTAGTCTTCCCGGTCTGAGGGCCGAAACGCTGGCCGCCTCCAGTTCTGAACGAACACCAGTCGTCAAATCCGCCACCAGTTGCGAGGCCGCCGGTGCTGTTTGAAAGCCGTATCCGCCTTGGGCGGCCGACCAAATAAACGTAGGCTCAGCAGGGTCGGGGCCCAGAACCAGAGTACCATCCGGCGCAAAGCTGCGAAGCCCGGCCCAGTTCGCCTCGACCCTTGTGACCGGTTCGGTCACCATCGCTTCGTACCTCGCCAGTCCTTCGGCTAACACCATGTCGTCCGCATAGGCATCATGGGGAAAGGTGGGATCAGCCTCGCAAGGTGAAACGATCAGCTTTCCGGCATCCGGTTTCGCATACCAGCCTTCGCCAGCACCCAACATCAAAGGCCAACCTGTCACGCCATGACCAGCCGGGGCGGGAATACGTGCCACTGATCGTCGGCGTGGTTCTATACCGATCGGTGTAACGCCGGCCATCATAGCGATCTCATCCACCCACGCGCCTGCGGCATTTACAAGGGCCTTAGCCTCGAAAGCGTCTGCCGCCTCGACAACCCAATGACCAACTTTGGTGATACGTTTTACCTTTTGGCGGGTCAGCACCAGACCGCCGTTGGCCCTAATCACACGAGCGAAATCCTGCATCATCCGGTCGGTATCAATGTCAAAAGCAAAACTGCTGGCGGCGGCAAATCCAACAGTCTGAGGGTTCAGTATCGGAATTCGCGAAATGGCCTCTTCAACCGAGATTTCTGACAGACGAAGGTCAGCTTGATCCTGAAGAAACGCGTCTCGTTGATCATGCCCGGCGATCAGCATCAACCCGCGCGGCGACAGATAGCCATTCGACCTCAGATAAGCTTCGCTCGCTGCATTCAGGGTCTTCACGGAAGGTGGTCCATACCCCTTTTCGAACAACGCCGCCGACCGGCCAGAGGTGTGATATCCCAGCGCGTCTTCGCCTTCGAGCACGACGACATGTCCATGTTCAGACAAACGCGCACCTGCGCTTAACCCGGCGATGCCGCCGCCGATGACCAGGAAATCGATCATGTCAGTAACTCCGCCCCGGGATCACCCCAAAACGGGTGGATTTGAGATCTGCTTTCATTCATGCGCTAAGCTTCGCATGCGTAACACTATTGGAAAAGAGGCGTAATTTCCGCAATGTAAACTTGAACCATAGAGATTGGCCTGTCTTTAGTGCGGCCAACATCGGAATCGGAGAAAAACGTGATACCGGCAGAGCTACACCCAATGGCCACGGGGCATATCCCCTCTTACGTCACGCAGGCGGATGGCAGTGACTTTTTGCTAACCTTCATGTTTATTTTTACCGTTCTGGTGATCGTGCTGATTGGCGTTGGCTATTTCACCCTGCACTCCATCCCGGAAAAAATCGCGCATGAATCCAACCACCCTCAGT
Organism: Ruegeria sp. CDSA246; assembly: GCF_059611225.1. Lineage (NCBI taxonomy): Bacteria > Pseudomonadati > Pseudomonadota > Alphaproteobacteria > Rhodobacterales > Roseobacteraceae > Ruegeria > Ruegeria sp. CDSA246. The sequence goes on from NZ_JBXWPD010000021.1 coordinate 25,421, forward strand.
TTCAGCTTGTGGGGATATTGGCGCTGTTGGCTCTGTTTACCCACAATGGTCTGTTCTGGGTGGCGGCCATTCTGGTGGCCGGGTTCCAATTCCCGGATGTCGCCGCCCCCTTGCGCGCCATTGCTGACGCGATCCGATCCTTGGGCGATCAAGGCAACGATGTTCCTGCCCCCGCGGCCCCATCGCAACCGACCGCGCAGCAGGGGCAGTAAGAGATGCTTGAGACACTGATGTGCGCGCTGGTCACCGTGTTGCCGGATTACCTGTTCCGCCGTTACGTACAGGGCAAACGTATAGGCCATGAAATCACACTGTTCACCATGTGGTATGAACTGCGCTGGGGCCTGACCACCTGTGCCATTCTTGCGCTGACGGTGATCACCACGCTGTTCTACTTCCATCCTGCAAGCAAAACGGCGGCGTCATATTTCCGCACGGTCACGATCCTTCCACAGCTCGGCGGTCGCGTGTCCGAGGTTTATGTCACCAATAACCAGCAGGTCACTGCGGGCCAGCCGATTTTCCGGATCGAGGATTTCACCCAAACCGCACAGGTTGAGGCCGCGCATGCGCAGATCGCGCAAGTTCAGGCCTCGCTGAAAGTGGCGGAAACCGATCTGGCCGAGGCCGACGCAGGCATCGCAGGCGCGCGCGCTGCATTGGATCAATCGCTTGAGGATTTGGAGCGTAACACCACCCTGCGGGACGAAGGCTCCAGCGCCGTACGATTGGCCGAAATCGACCGGTTGGAAAACCTTGTTGCCGAGCGTGAAGCGCAGCTTACCGCATCGCGATCCCGCCGTGCCGCCGTGGTGCAGCAGATCGAAGAACTGATCCCGGCCCAACTGGCCAGCGCCAACGCCCAGTTGGACGCCGCGCTGACCGAGCTGGACAAAACAGTCGTAAGCGCAGGTGTGACCGGTCGGGTTGAACAATTCGGCCTTCAGGTGGGCGACTATGTCAGCCCCTTGCTGCGGCCTGCGGGCATTCTGGTTCCGTCAAGCTCGGGCCATAACCGGTTTCAGGCTGCATTCAACCAGATGGCCGCTCAGGTCATCAAGCCGGGCATGATCGGAGAGCTAGGCTGCATGACCAAGCCCTTCACCGTGATCCCGATGGTTGTGGTTGAGGTGCAGGATGTCATCCCGTCAGGTCAGATACGCCCTTCGGATGAGTTGCGCGATGTGCAGGCCAACAAGGTACCCGGTTCGATTCTGGTTTATATGGAGCCGTTGTACAAAAACATGGCCGATGACATACCGCCCGGTAGCAATTGTCTGGCGAATGTCTACACCGACAACCACGAACGGCTGGAACATGAAGACCTGGGATTCTGGCACACCGCCGCCTTGCATGTGATAGACACGATCGGTGTTGTCCACGCGGCGGGCTTGCGCCTGCGTCTGATCCTGATGCCGGTGAATACGTTGGTGCTGACCGGGCATTGAGCCATTCACGCGTTTTGATTTCAGATCCGGCCTGTGTGAGGTTTAAACCGCTGGGCGGCCGGGTTTGTTATCTAAGGCGAGGGACGCGTAAGCAAACGCGAGAACGCAGACAGCGAACGCCGCAACAAAACAGAAAACCAGAGTGAACGAGCCGGTTATGGCAAAAACCGAACTGCCCAGGGCCATCCCGACCGTACCGCCCAGCGGCTGAAATGTCATCGAGATGCCACTTGCCTGTCCGTGCAGAGCTTGTGGTACCGTTGACATGATGGCCCGCCTTGGGGGGACAAACAGAAACGGCACGCAACAACCCCAAAGGAAGTAGCCAGCATAGATCAGCGCGGCGACGTCTAAATGCATTCCCAGTGCGACAATAAGTATGGCAATCGCACCCAGCGCTGTACCTGTCAGAGAAGGGCCGCGAGAGCCAAATTTATCAGCAATTTTCCCCGCCATCGGGGCAATGAAAATCTGCGGAAAAGCAATCGGCAACAGGGCGACACCAGCAGTCAGCGGTGAAAACCCGAGCTTTGATTGAAAGTAGGATGCGCCGAACACGAACAGAGTAATCTTGCCGAATTGTGCGGTGAACAGGATCATGTTTGAAGCAGCAAACCCGGGGCCGGCAAAAAGGGAGATGGCAATCAGAGGCGATGTTGCCCTCTGTTCGACGCGGACAAATAACACCAAAAAAATAAGACCCGCTGACAGGGCCATAAGAACTTCGGGCTGTACCCAGCCTCTGTCCGGGCCCTCCATGACACCGAACACAATAGCCGCCAACCCCGTCACCAGTAGAATTAGCCCTTTCAGGTCGAACTCGCGCTCCCGTTGGTGTGGCGGGTCCCGCCAGAAAACCCATGCGACCAGAGCGACCACAAGCACGATTGGGGGGTTGACCCAGAAGATCCAGCGCCAAGACAGATATTCGGTCAGAACGCCTCCAACCAGCGGACCCATTGACAGGAATACTGTCCCGATCCCGCCGTATAAACCCAGTGCCAGCCCGCGTTCCTTTTCGTCAAAAGACTGGATCAGAACCACTAGCGACAGCGGGAAAATCAGTGCTGCACCGATGCCCTGTGCGGCGCGCGCTGTTAACAGAGCAAATACACTTTCGGCAAACGCTCCCAGTGCGGAGGACAAACCGAAAATCAATAAACCTGCACTGAGCAAAACCCGAATGCCCAGAACATCGCCCAATCGTCCTGCTGCGCCCGCAAAACAAGCCAGCACCAGCAGATAGATATTCACCACCCAATGCGCTTCAAGCAGAGACAGGCCAAGCTCATTGCGGATGGTTGGAAGCGCGACGCTGACGACCGTTTCGTCCAGCAGAATAACACCCAAGATGGCACCCATCGCGCCGAGTATCCACCAGCGGCTGTGGTCTTGCGCTTTGATCTCCATGGGGTTTTTACGTTTCGTGTTGAGAGAGGTAAAACATTAACCCCATCAGGTCCGTCGTGTCTGCAATCGTCAAGACAGTATTTAGTTAAGGCTAGGCGAGGTGCTCGCATAGACACGAAAAAGGGCCAGCCAAATGGCCAGCCCCTCAACGTGTTCGTGTATAGGTTTACTGCGGAATTTCGCCTTCCAAACCTTCAACGTAGAAGTTCATACCTGCCAGTGTACCGTCATCGGCGGTTTCGCCTTCAGCCAGCCAGTCGCTACCGTCCTGCTTTTTCAGCGGACCGGTGAAGGGGTGGTATTCACCCGCGGCCATGGCCGCTTTCATCGCCAGTGCTTCTTCTTTGATGTCGGCTGGAACGGCGTCCGAGATCTCACCGATCTCAACCATGCCTTCCTTGATGCCATCCCAAGTGTTAACGGTTTCCCACGACCCATCCATGACCGCTTGGGTGCGTGCGATGTAGTAGGGCGCCCAGTTGTCGATGATCGACGATACGCGCGGCTTGGGGGCATATTCGCTCATGTCCGAGGCCTGACCGAAGGTGATCACGTTGCCCGCCTCTTGTGCGGCCGCCTGCGGCGCGGTCGAGTCGGTGTGCTGCAGGATCACGTCCGCGCCCTGTTCGATCAGAACGGAAGCAGCGTCAGCCTCTTTCGCCGGGTCGAACCAAGTGTAGGCCCAGATGATCTTGAACTCCACATCCGGGTTCACCTTTTTGGCGTGGATATAGGCCGAGTTGATGCCGCGGATCACTTCGGGGATCGGGTAGGACCCGATGTACCCGATGATGTTCGACTCGGTCATTTTACCAGCGATGTGGCCCTGAACGGCGCGGCCTTCGTAGAAGCGGGCCGAATAGACGGACACGTTCGGGGCGGTTTTGTAGCCGGTCGCGTGCTCGAACTTCACATTCGGGAATTTCTTGGCCACGTTGATGGTCGGGTCCATATACCCGAACGAGGTGGTAAAGATCAGGTCAGCGCCTTCCAACGCCATCTGGGTCATCACACGTTCCGCGTCCGGGCCTTCGGGAACGGATTCAACAAACACGGTCTCGACTTTGTCGCCGAATTCTTTCTCAACCGCCAGACGGCCTTTGTCGTGTTCATAGGTCCAGCCGCCGTCGCCCACCGGGCCGACATAGACAAAGCCTACTTTTGTTTTGTCCTGTGCGACCGCGCCGGTCGCCAGACCCAGCACCATCGCGGCACTGGCAAGAAGTGAAGTGAATTTCATGTGGTTACTCCCCAAGTTGGTTCAATTGGCCCCGTCTAGTGCGAGGCGTGGAAGGTCCGGCCCAGTGAGGCAGGTGCGCTGCTCTTGTCGGCCGAAAGGATCACAAGCACAAGGATCGTGATGATGTAGGGCGACATTGCCAGATACTCGACTGGGATGGCAACGCCCGCTGCCTGCAGATTAAGCTGCAACACCGTGATTCCGCCAAACAAATAAGCACCCAGCAATGCACGCCATGGTTTCCAGCTGGCAAAGACCACCAGCGCAAGAGCGATCCATCCAACACCGGCGGTCATGCCCTCGGTCCACTGCGGAACGCGGATCAGGCTGATATAGGCTCCACCGAGGCCAGCGCAGGCGCCACCGAACAAGATCGCCAGGATACGGATCTTGATAACCTTGTAGCCCAGGGCGTGTGCGGCGTCGTGGTTTTCACCCACTGCGCGCAGGATCAGACCGACACGAGTGTATTTCAACGTGGCCCAGACGGCTGCGGTCAGAGCAATACCGACATACAGGATCGGGTCATGCTGGAACAGGATTGGGCCGATCACCGGTATGTCGCTGATCAGAGGGATGTGAATGTCCCCCATGCTGGGCGGCTTGATACCCACATAACTTTGCCCAAGCAGAGCGCTGAAACCGAGGCCGAACAGCGTCAGGGCAAGGCCACTGGCGACCTGATTGGCAAGCGCGACCTGTGTCAGGAGGACAAACAGCAGCGACAGCACCGCGCCACCAATGGCAGCCGCAATGAAGCCCAGCCAGGGTGAGCCTGTCTCGACCGAGATCGCAAATCCGCTGATTGCGCCGACGATCATCATGCCTTCGACGCCAAGGTTAAGAACACCGGCTTTCTCGACGACCAGCTCTCCGATCGCGGCCAGTAGCAAGGGGGTTGCAGCGACCATTAATGATGCCACCAGAAGGACTGGGTTGATTGCTGAAAGGTCCATGATTCAGGCTACCTCGCTACGGGCCGCACGGATGCGGTAGTTGGTCAAAAGGTCGAAGGCGAGCAGGAAGAACAGCAACATTCCCTGAAACACCTGAATAGCGGCCGCAGGCAGGCCCAGTTGAGACTGAGCGATCTCGCCGCCGATATAGGTCAGTGCCATCAGGCCACCGGCCAGCAAGATGCCCAGCGGATGCAAGCGTCCCAAGAAGGCCACGATGATCGCGGTAAAACCATATCCTACATTGAAATCGATGCTGACCACGCCGGCGGGACCGGACACTTCGAACATGCCCGCCAATCCGGCCAAAGCACCAGCCATACCGAGGCAAAACAGGATCAACCGTGCGGGGTTCACACCGGCGAACTTTGCCGCGCGGGGTGCTTCTCCGGTCAGTCGAATGTGAAAACCCAGCATGTGTCGGTTCAGCAGAACATAGGCGAAGATTACCGCAATAAAGGCCGCAACAACACCCAAGTGCATACCCGATCCCGCGATCAGCTCGGCGTTATGTGCGCTGTCGTAAGCTTGTAAATTGCGTGAACCGGGAAAACCGTGGCCCTCCGGGTTTTTCAGCAACCCCAGCGAAACAGAGGCCAGAAACTGCTCGGCCACATAGACCAGCATCAGTGAGACAAGGATTTCATTGGTACCAAAGCGCACCTTCAGGAAGGCCGGAATCATTGCCCATATCCAACCGCCAAATGCACCGGCGATCACCATGATCGGGAAGACATACCAGGCATCCAGCGGATAAAAGGCCAGACCTGTACCTGCGCCAAAGATAGCGCCCATGATGTATTGGCCTTCGGCTCCGATATTCCAAATGCCGGCACGGAAACCCAAAGACAGACCAATTGCGATCAGAACTAGCGGAGCACCTTTCACCAGCAATTGCGGGCGATAGTAGAACGAGAATTCACCGAACAAAGGCTCCCAAAAGATGGTGCCAATGGCTTGGATCGGGTTCTTGCCCAGAATGGCGAACAGGATGCCGCCGAAAACCATGGTTGCCAACACGGCCACCAAAGGGGTCGCGTAAGACCACGCTTTGGACGGCTGCGGCCGTTTCTCCAACACAATCATCCGCTCATCCCCCTGTTTTCACTTCTTTTTTGATATGTCTTAGACATGGGCCACCTCCATGCCATGCGCGCCGCCCATCATCAGGCCAATTTCGTCGACCGTCAGACCTGTGGTCGTGCGCGGAGCGCTAAGCCGACCTTCATTGAGCGCCGCAAAGCTGTCCGAGATTTCCATCAGCTCATCCAGATCCTGAGATATGCAGATGACCGCTGTGCCTTTTGCCGCCAAATCCAGAATGGCTTGGCGAATGGACGCCGCGGCGGCTGCATCCACGCCCCATGTTGGTTGGTTCACAACAAGCACGTCAGGGTTTTGCAGGACCTCGCGTCCTATGACGAATTTCTGCAGGTTACCGCCTGACAAGGATCGCGCAGCGTTTTCAGGTCCGGGCGTTCGGACGTCAAAAGCACTAATGATCTTTTCCGCGAAGCTCTTGGTTTCTGCCCATTTGAGAAACCCGTTGTTCTCAAGTCCTTCCCGGACCGAACCAGTCAGCAACGCGTTTTCGGTCAGGCTCATGTCAGGGGCGGCCGCATGTCCCAACCGCTCTTCCGGAGCGGTCAGAACACCCAGCTTGCGACGTGCGGTCGGTCCCAGCTTGCCGATTGGCTGGCCGTTGAACTTAATCGCGTCGGGCGCTGTGATGATTTCACCTGACAGAACGCCCAGCAATTCGTCCTGTCCGTTGCCAGCGACACCGCCAACGCCCAGAACCTCGCCCTTGCGGACGGTCATGTGGACATTCTTCAACGCAGTACCGAATTCAGATGGTGATGAAACTGACAAACCGCTGACATCCAGGGCGACCTCACCGAACTCACGCCCCGAACGCTCGGGCGTTTGCAGGGTCGAACCCACCATCATCTCGGCCATGTCGCGCGCTGAGGTCTCAGCGGGAATGCATTCGCCGACATTTTTACCCAAACGCAGGATCGTGGCGTGGTCGCACAGCGTGCGGATTTCTTCCAACTTGTGCGAGATATACAGGATCGAGGTACCCTCGGACCGTAATTTGTTCAGCGTTTCAAACAGAATATCGACTTCCTGGGGTGTCAGAACCGATGTCGGCTCGTCCATGATCAGAAGCTTGGGGTCCTGCAGCAGACAGCGGATGATTTCGACCCGCTGACGCTCACCCGCGGACAGATCACCGACAGTGCGATAAGGATCCAGTGGCAGACCGTAAGTTTCCGAAACTTCGCGAATACGCGCAGCCAGATCGCCCATGGCTGGCGGGTTTTCCATCCCCAAGGCGATGTTTTCGGCCACGTTCAATGCGTCGAACAACGAGAAGTGCTGGAACACCATCGCGATCCCGTCCGCCCGTGCGGCACGGGGTTCGGGTGGCGCGAAGGCTTGTCCGCGCAGCAGCATGGTGCCGCTGTCGGGCTTTACCAAACCGTAGATCATTTTGACCAACGTGGATTTGCCGGCGCCGTTTTCGCCAAGCAAGGCGTGTACCTCACCCTCACCGATGTCAAAGGACACCTGATCATTGGCCACGACGCCGGGATAGGCTTTAGTCAGCCCTTGTAAGCTTAGAAGTGGAGTGGTCACGCGCTCAGGTCCTTCTTTATTTCGTTTTGCCGGGCAGGGCGCAGGATCTGCGCCGCGACACCAACTGCGATCATCTGCGGGTGTTTGCCCAAGGCTGGATCTCCGATTGGGCAGGTAATCCGGCCAATCCGCTCGGGCGCATGTCCCAAAGCGGCCAGCCGGGATCGGAACCGCGCCCATTTCGTAGCCGAGCCAATCAGGCCCGCAAAGCGGAAATCATGCAAAAGCAACCTGTTGCACAGTTCCAGGTCCAGATTGTGTGAATAAGTAAGCACAAGGTGCTCGGCATCACGCGGCGCATGGCGAACCAGCTCGGCCGGTTTGCTTGCCGGAACGACGGTTACGCCTGCGGGCACCGTTTCGGGAAAACGCTCAGGCCCGGTATCGACCCAGGTGATCGACAGATCAGGCAATGGGGATAGAACGTCTACCAGAGCCCGGCCAACGTGACCGGCACCCCATATCCACAGATTGCGCGCCGGTTCGTGAACGGGTTCGACCATCCAGCCGTCAATCAGCTGCGGTTCGGGCGCAACACCTTGACCGCGGGCCTGCGACAACAGTCGCTTGACCGAAAGCGGCATCTCACCGCCCGAAGCCGAGCGCGCAATGACTGCATCATCCAGCCGGTCGACGGCCGCAAGATCGTAGATTTCACTCAGCAGAGTTACTGCACCGCCACAACACTGGCCCATATCCGGGCCGAGCGCGTGGTGCGTTTGGCGCATGGGCGCTGCTTGGGATCGGGCTGCTTCAGACGCCTGATACTCCAACGTGCCGCCGCCGATTGTGCCCGACTGCCCGTCCTCCCAAACCAGCATTGCAGCGCCAACTTCACGGGGGGATGACCCCTTGATCCCGGCGATAACCACCCGGGTCACCTTGCCGTGGGTTTTGACCGCCTCCCTCAAAGCCTCTCGATCAAATCCCATCAGGTCTCTCCCTTTACCCGCTGGACACCCTTCCAGACTTCTTCAGCCGTGGCGGGTGCATCAAGTGCCGGGTAGCTGTCACCGCACGCCGCCACCGCATTCGACAGGGCAAGCCACGCGGAAATACCCAGCATGAAGGGCGGCTCTCCGACCGCTTTTGAGCGATAGATCGTGTCCTCGCGGTTTTCACCGCTCCAGAGCGCGACATTGAAAACGTCAGGCCGATCCGAGCAAGCGGGAATCTTGTAGGTCGACGGCGCATGCGTGCGCAGATTGCCCTTGCCGTCCCAGACAAGTTCTTCCGTGGTCAGCCATCCCGCACCCTGTACGTATGCGCCTTCGACCTGCCCAATATCCAGCGCCGGGTTCAGCGACGCGCCTGCATCATGCAGGATATCCGTCCGCAAAATGCGGTTCTCGCCTGTCAGTGTATCGATCACGACTTCGGTAATCGACGCGCCGTAGGCGAAATAAAAGAACGGACGCCCCCGGCCTTTGATCCGGTCCCACTCGATCTTGGGTGTCTTATAAAACCCGGTCGCAGACAGGCTGACCCGGCCCTGATAAACCAGCGCAGCTGCTTCTGAGAATGTGTAGCGCTCTACGCCGACCGAGACGTGGCCATCAGAGAACGTCACCGTTGAGGGATCGGCCTGATGTCGATGCGCCAGATAGTCAGCCATCCGGTCGCGGATCGTGTCGCAGGCCGCTTTGACCGCCATACCGTTCAGGTCACTGCCCGAGGACGCGGCCGTAGCCGAGGTATTCGGCACCTTGGCGGTGTCGGTCGCGGTGATTTTCACCATCTCCAACGGAATACCAAAGCGGGACGCGGCCACTTGCGCGACCTTTTGGAAAAGACCTTGCCCCATCTCGGTGCCGCCGTGGTTCAGGTGGACCGAGCCGTCCTGATACACATGCACCAACGCGCCCGCCTGGTTCAGATGGGTCAACGTAAACGAAATGCCGAACTTAACCGGAGAAAAGCCGATGCCTTTCTTGATCACGCTGTTCTCGGCGTTCCACTTCTGGATGGCTGCCTTGCGCGTGTTGTAGTCGCTGGATTGCAGCAACTTGGCAGTCATGCCGTGCAGTTCGAAGTCACTGACCTCCATCCCGTACGGCGTGGTATTGCCACCTGCGGGCAAGGGACGCACCGGGGCGTTGCCCATCTCAACCGCGCCTCGGCTGGTCAGGTCCTCGTGCGGGTCAGGATGGCCCAGCGGCTTTTCAGCGATCACGGGATCCGCAACAACATGCGCCGGCTCATAGTAGTTCCGGCGACGCAATTCGACCGGGTCCATGCCCAGTTCATACGCGGCGTGATCCATCACGCGTTCGATCCCGACCATACCCTGAGGTCCGCCGAACCCGCGATAGGCGGTGGCGGATTGAGTGTTAGTCTTCAGCCGGTGGCTTTCGATCCGGGCATTCGGCAACAGATAGGCATTGTCCGAATGCAACATCGCACGGTCCGCGACGGGCAGGGACAGGTCCTGTGCCCAACCACAAATCGCATGATGCAGGAAGGAAACGCCTTGGATGTGACCGTTCTCATCAAACCCGGCCTTATATGCAATCCGGAACGCGTGGCGCTTGCCGGTGATGATCATGTCATCATCGCGATCGTAACGCATCTTGCAGGCTTTGCCTGTCGCACGCGCTGCGACAGCGCAGGAAACAGCCAACGCGTTGCCCTGACTTTCCTTGCCGCCAAAGCCGCCGCCCATACGGCGCGTTTCAACGCGAACCGCGTGCATCGGAACACCCAGAGCGTCCGCTACTTTGTGCTGAATCTCGGTCGGGTGTTGGGTCGAAGAATGCACCAACATATCCGCGCCCTCATTGGGCACGGCCAGTGCGGCTTGACCTTCCAGATAGAAATGCTCCTGACCGCCAAGTTCAAATCCACCTTCGATCACATGCGCCGAACCCGAAATGGCAGCATCCGCATCGCCCTTGGCGTAGATGCGCGGGCCGTCCTCGAACCGGCTGTCCGCGGCAAGCGCCTCTTCAACCGTCAGGATCGGGGTTTCTTCGGCATAATCGATCTGGCCCAAACGCGCTGCTTTCCGCGCGGCAAGGTGGCTGGTCGCGATAACGAGGAAAACGGGTTGCCCGATATAGTGAACCGTACCATCAGACAGCAGAGGTTCATCATGGATCGACGGTGAGACGTCATTGGCAAACGGCAGATCGTCGGCCGTCATTACCATGACGACACCTTCGGCTGCCTTCACCGCCGACAGGTCCATCGTGTTGATCTTACCCTTGGCAATCGGGCTAATGCCAAAGGCCAGATGCAACGACCCTTTGGGCGTCGGAATGTCATCCACATACCGCGCGGTTCCCGCGACATGCAGTGGCGCCGCGTCATGGGGGAGGGGTTTGGTCACGCTCATGCGGACACCTCCAATACATTTGTCACTTCGCCCTGATCCTCAAGGAAATATCGTTCGAGCAGCGCTTTGGCGGTCTGCAGCCGATAGTTGGCCGATGCGCGCATGTCCGTCATCGGGGTGAAATCACTGTCGAAGGCCGGAATGGCGGACTGAACGGTCTCATGCGTCCATGGCTTGCCAACCAGCGCGGCTTCGACATTTGAAGCCCGTTTGGGAGTGCCGGCCATACCACCAAAGGCAATACGGGCATCAGCAACCGTTCCGTCCGATACGATGATGTTAAAGCACCCACACACGGCTGAGATATCCTGATCGAACCGTTTGCTGAGTTTGTAGGCCTTCAAACGATCCGCCTGACGCGGAAAGCTCACGGATTCGACAAACTCGCCGGGTGTCCGGTCTTGTTTACCGTAGTCGATAAAGAAGTCCTCCAATGCGACCGAGCGACGTTCGTCGCCCTTGCGCAGATGTAGCGTTGCGCCCAGGGCGATCAGTGCAGGCGGGTTGTCTCCGATGGGCGAGCCGTTTGCGATATTTCCGCCCACGGTGGCCGCGTGCCGCACCTGAACGCTGGCGTAACGGCGGATCATCTCGGCGTAAGACGGGTGCAGGTCCGCCAGTGCTTCGCCCATCCGGTTCATATCGACCATCGCGCCGAATCTAACCTCGTCATCCGTGATCGTGATCTCTTTCAGATCATCGCAGCGGTTCAGAAAAATCACTGGGTCGAGGTCTCGCAGTTGCTTGGTCACCCAAAGCCCGACGTCCGTCGCGCCGGCGACCAGAGTGGCGTCCGGGTGTTCCGCATAGATTTTGGCCAATTCATCCGATGACTCCGGCAACATCTGCGATGTGACCCGCGTCGCGACTGGCTTGTCTTTCACCCAAACTGGCACAGGGATCTCTTCGGCGGCCTTGGCCGCACGAATGATTGGCGCGTAGCCGGTGCAGCGGCACAAGTTGCCAGCAAGCTGGGTGTCGTGATCCGTCGCGCCATTTGCATGACTTGCCACCATCGACATAACGAAACCGGGGGTGCAGAAGCCACATTGCGAGCCGTGCAGATCCACCATCGCCTGCTGGGCTGGGTGCGCCTCGCCGTTGGGGCCACTGGCGCCTTCGACCGTGCGAACCGCTTTTCCGTGCAGTTGAGGCAGAAACAGGATGCAGGAATTCAGCGCCTTGTGGCCACCTTCATCCGTCACCATGACAGTGCATGCCCCGCAATCGCCTTCGTTGCAGCCTTCTTTGGTGCCGGTCAGGCCGCGATCCTCACGCAGCCAATCCAGCAGGGTCGCTGTCGGATCGACATCCGCCAGTTCCACTGTCTCTCCGTTCAGAAGAAACGTGATATTCATACGAGAAACCCGTCGCCTTACCCGGTTGCGCCCTTGCGTGCCCCCCTTCGATGCGACGTAGAAAGAGTAGCGGGCGGATAGCTTGCCATCTGATGTTAGAAACAGCGCAGGTTGTCTGGCAAGAAAAACTACCTATGTGATACACCATTGAGCACCGACACTGCGTGATTGTTATCTTCGTTTAGAGATCACTGGTTTGAAACTAAAGCGTTTTTTGTCTTTGGCTACTGCCGGGCTCCGAAGCACCTTCTGGAAAAGCCGAATAATCAAAGCCCATCTTTTTGGCAATCCAAAGCCAAGGTTCCTGCTTTTGCCGGGCGCGCGGCTGGGATAGCGTGGCGGTCATGAGCAGTACTCCTCGATTCATTCACCTCCGTGTTCACACCGAATATTCCCTGCTGGAAGGCGCCGTGCGGCTGAAAAAGCTGCCCGGTCTGTGTGAGAAGATGGATATGCCCGCCGTCGCTGTGACGGATACCAATAGCATGTTCTCGGCTTTGGAGTTTTCGGTCACCGCCAGCGGGGCCGGAGTGCAGCCGATCATGGGTTGTCAGGTTGACCTGACCTATGTGCAGGCGCAACCGGGCGAAAAGCCCAAAACACCTGCACCGGTGGTTTTGCTTGCCCAGTCCGAGGTCGGGTATGAGAACCTGATGAAGCTCAGTTCGTGCCTTTATGTGGATAATGGTGGGCAGTTGCCGCAGGTGACTCTGGAAGAGCTTGCGGAACGATCTGACGGGTTGATCTGCCTGTCCGGTGGGCCGGATGGACCGGTTGGGATGTTGTTGCAGCAGGGTCAACGCCCCGCAGCTGAGGCCTTGGTGGACCGGTTGTCAGCGATGTTCCCCGATCGCCTCTATATCGAACTCCAGCGTCATCCGGGTGAGGGTGGTCAGCCAGAGGCTGAACGTCTGACCGAGCGTGGCCATGTGAAAATGGCTTATGCCAAAAACCTTCCTCTAGTCGCCACCAATGACGTCTATTTCCCGACCACAGATATGTACGAAGCGCACGATGCGCTGATTTGTATCTCAGAGGGGGCCTATGTCGATCAGCAAGAAGGCCGACGCCGCCTGACCGCGCAGCACTATTTCAAGTCGCAGCAAGAGATGGCGACTTTGTTTGCCGACTTGCCCGAAGCAATTGAGAACACCGTTGAGATTGCCAAGCGCTGTGCGTTCATGGCCTATCGCCGCGATCCGATCTTGCCGAAATTCGCCGATGACGAGGTTGCCGAACTGCGCCGTATTGCGAATGATGGTTTGCAGAAACGTCTGGCAGTGATCCCGCACGCTGTGACACCAGAGGAATATCAGGAACGACTGGATTTCGAGCTCGACATCATCGAAGGCATGGGGTTCCCCGGCTACTTCCTGATTGTTGCCGATTTTATTCAGTGGTCCAAGGATCACGATATCCCGGTCGGGCCGGGTCGGGGCTCGGGTGCGGGATCTTTGGTGGCCTATGCGCTAACGATTACTGACCTTGATCCGCTGCGCTATTCGCTGCTTTTCGAACGGTTCCTGAACCCGGAACGGGTTTCGATGCCGGACTTCGATATCGACTTCTGCATGGATCGCCGCGAAGAGGTGATCCGTTACGTGCAGCAGAAATATGGCCGCGACAAGGTGGGGCAGATCATCACCTTTGGTGCGTTGCTGTCGAAAGCTGCCGTGCGCGACATTGGGCGCGTTCTGCAGATGCCATACGGGCAGGTGGATCGCCTGTCCAAGATGATCCCGGTGGAAGGCGTCAAACCCGTCTCCATCGAGAAGGCGCTGAAAGACGAACCTCGTCTGCGCGAAGAGGCGCGCAACGAAGAGGTTGTGGACCGCCTTCTGACTTATGGCCAGCAGGTCGAGGGGTTGCTGCGAAACGCGTCGACCCACGCGGCGGGAGTGGTTATCGGAGACCGCCCGCTGGATGCGCTGGTGCCGCTGTATCAGGACCCGCGATCCGACATGCCGGCCACTCAGTTCAACATGAAATGGGTGGAACAGGCCGGGCTGGTAAAGTTCGACTTTCTTGGTCTGAAGACGCTAACTGTGATCCAGAATGCGATGGATCTGATCTTCAAATCCAACCGTCCATTGCACGTCGCCGCCGACGGAACCGAGCTTTATGAGCCTGCCGACGGGGCCGAGAACCAGATCAACGCCATCCCTCTGGATGATGAGGCAACGTACAAACTCTATTCCGCGGCCAAGACGGTAGCGGTGTTTCAGGTGGAATCCTCGGGCATGATGGATGCGCTCAAGCGCATGAAGCCGACCTGTATCGAAGATATTGTTGCCCTAGTGGCGCTCTATCGTCCCGGTCCGATGGAGAACATCCCGACCTATTGCGAGGTGAAGAACGGGCTTCGCAAGATTGAATCCGTACACCCCTTGATCGACCATATCCTTGAGGAAACCCAGGGCATCATCGTCTATCAGGAACAGGTGATGCAGATCGCGCAGGTTATGGCTGGGTACAGCCTTGGTGGTGCCGACCTGCTGCGCCGCGCGATGGGTAAGAAAATTAAAGAAGCGATGGATGCCGAGCGCCCGAAATTCGAAAAGGGTGCGGGCGAGAATGGAGTCGATGCCAAGAAGGCCAGCGAAGTCTTCGACTTGCTGGAAAAATTCGCCAACTACGGCTTCAACAAATCCCACGCAGCCGCCTATGCCGTGGTCAGTTACCAGACAGGCTGGCTTAAGGCGAACCACCCGGTCGAGTTTATGGCCGGTGTCATGAATTGCGATATCCACCTGACCGACAAGCTGGCTGTATACTTCGAGGAGGTGCGCAAAGGGCTGGAATTGCCTTATGTGCCGCCTTGCGTAAACCGCTCGCTGTCGACTTTCGATGTGGTCGACGGCCATCTTGTCTATGCATTGGGGGCACTAAAGAACGTGGGCGTCGAGGCGATGAACCTTGTGGTCGCGGGGCGCGAAAGCAAGCCGTTCGTGAACCTGTTCGACTTTGCCCGCAAGGTTGATCTGAAGAGGGTCGGCAAGCGCCCGCTGGAGATGATGGCGCGGGCAGGGGCCTTCGATCAGCTCGACAAAAACCGCCGTCGCGTGTTCGAAAGTCTCGATCCGTTGGTGCAATATTCGGCGGCAATCCATGACCAGAAGAACTCGAACCAGGTGTCGTTGTTTGGTGAAGCCGGAGACGATCTGCCCGAACCGCGCCTGTCGCCTTCGCCAGACTGGCTGCCGGCGGAACGTTTGAGCGAAGAATTTAAGGCTATTGGTTTCTATTTGTCAGGCCACCCGTTGGATGACTACATGCCCGCGTTAAGGCGTAAGCAGGTTCTGACGTTGGACGAAGTGACCGAAAAGGCGCGTTCGGGCCCTTTGATCGCTAAAATGGCCGGAGTTGTTGCCGGACGGCAAGAGCGAAAGTCCGCACGCGGCAACCGGTTCGCCTTTGCCCAGTTGTCCGACCCGACAGGTGCATATGAAGTAACGCTGTTTTCAGAAACGCTCGAAAAGTCACGCGAGTATCTGGAAACCGGAGCACAGGTGGTGCTGACCGTCGAGGCGACGATGGAAGCTGACCAACTCAAGCTGCTGGGGCGCTCGGTAGGCCCGGCGGATTCCGTTGTGGCAGAAGCCGGGGCGACGGGCCTGCGTATCTTTGTTGACGCAGCGCAAGCGGTGCCAACCGTGGCAAAAGTTCTTGAGGATGCCGCAACTGCCGCCAAAGGCGCGGCGCGCGGACCGATCCAATTGTTGTTACTGGACCCAAGCCTGCCAGGTGATGTCGAAATGGACCTGGGCGCTGAGTTTCCGATCAACCCGCAGATCAAAGGCGCGATAAAATCGCTGGAAGGTATTCTGTCCGTCGAAGAGATCTGACCTCTCTTTGTTGCCAGACAGTTAGCACCCCGCTAGGCTGACCCGACAGAGATGTCTTTGGGTCATGCCGCAGGAGGGTGTTGATATGACAATTGCAGGTCTCAATTTCAGAAGAGTTTTGTTTGGAGCGACGGCATCGCTGGCTTTGGTTGCAGCCTCGGTCGCGTCGGCGGACGACAAGAAGAAAAAGAAGACCATCGAAGGCGCGCTGATCGGCGCAGGTGTTGGTGCGATTGTCGGTGATGGAAAAGGCGCCGCAATTGGTGGCGTGGCCGGAGCCATTATTGGACATAACTGGAAGTGATGGTGATGCAGTTTAAAAAACTTGGAATGTCAGCTTGCGCCGCAATTCTAGCGGCTCCGTGCGTGGTATCTGCCGATGAAGCTGCTGAGCAGATGGTGCAGGACGCATTGCCTGTGATGCACTATACCTGCGCCTCAATAGCTGAAGAGGCGGATGGTGACGAAGAATTTGTTGTGACTGTAGTCGCAAAAATGACGGCGCTATCTCTTCATAATCGTCAGATCAATATCGAAGAACATGCGGCCACAGATGAGGAAAAGGCCCAGTTGCGCGAAGCCTTCATAGCGGCGCTGTCGGAAGGATGCGCCGCGGATAAGGATGCCCTTTTGGGCGGCGTGGTCGACAACGCGGTGAAAAAGTCGCTGGGGCTCTAAGTCATCAATAATGTGGCGGGCGTTCGTCGCCCAAAACGATCCCGCCCGAGCCTTCCTGCGCCCGTTCGCCTTCGCGGCGCATCAGCATTTCGACACGGCGTGTCAAACGATCAATCTCGTCCTGTTGTCGAGTGACGACCGAGTTGAGGTCTTCGACCGTACGGGCAAGATGGGCGATCTGCTCTTCCAGATGCTGCATGGGGGACTCCTGTGTCTTAGGCCGGTCATAGCGACCCGGATAGCGCATGGCCAGCGAAAGCGCGCCTTGCCCCGATGCAGGCCATGGGATAGACCGCGCGCGGAACAAGGCAACTCCCAAGGACGTCCCACATGGCCAAGCCCAAGAAACAGCCCCGCCCCAAGGCCGTAACGCCAAAAGGGTTCCGCGACTATTTCGGCCAGGAAGTCACGCAGCGCACCGAGATGCTGCGGGCTATTGCGGACGTCTATCATCAGTACGGGTTTGACGCCCTGGAAAGCAGCGCGGTTGAAACCGTCGAGGCGCTGGGCAAATTCCTGCCCGACGTAGATCGCCCGAATGAAGGCGTCTTTGCGTGGCAGGAAGTCGACGAGAATGACAAGGGCGACTGGATGGCCTTGCGTTATGATCTGACCGCGCCGTTGGCCCGCGTCTATGCGCAGCACCGCAACGATCTGCCAACGCCTTATCGCCGCTATGCGATGGGGCCGGTCTGGCGGAACGAAAAGCCGGGGCCGGGGCGGTATCGTCAGTTTTATCAATGCGATGCGGATACGGTGGGTACGGCCTCGATGGCCGCAGACGCCGAGATTTGCGCGATGCTGTCTGATACGTTGGAGACCGTGGGCATTCCGCGCGGCGACTATCTGGTGCGGGTCAACAACCGCAAGGTTCTGAATGGCGTGCTTGAGGCCATGGGGCTTGGCGAAGACGTCGCTGCCCGCGACAACGTTCTGCGCACCATCGACAAGTTCGACAAAGTTGGCGAGCAGGGCGTGCGAGAGCTGCTGACCAAAGGCCGTCTGGACGCCTCTGGCGCGTTTATCGACGGCGTTGGCCTCAGCGAGGATCAGGCTGAGCCGGTGATCGCGTTTCTGACCTCCAAGGCCGCCGAAACCGCCGGAACATTGGCCAACCTGCGCGCCGCCGTAGGCGACAGCAAGATCGGTGCGGATGGGATCGCCGAGTTGGAACAGATCGGAACCCTGTTGGATGCGGGCGGGTACGGCGCGGACCGGATCGAGATTGACCCTTCGGTCGTGCGCGGCCTGGGTTATTATACCGGGCCGGTATATGAGGCCGAGCTGACCTTTGAGATTTTCGATGAGAAAGGCCGCAAGCGGCAATTCGGATCGGTCTCGGGTGGTGGTCGCTATGACGATCTGGTCAAACGCTTCACCGGGCAGGAAGTTCCGGCGACCGGCGTCTCCATCGGTGTCGACCGTCTGCTGGCTGCCCTGCGCGAAAAAGGCAGGATAGCCGCGCAAGCCACGGGTCCTGTAGTCGTGACCGTTATGGATCGCGACCGGATGGCCGACTATCAGGCGATGGTGGCGGAACTGCGCAATGCCGGTATTCGGGCCGAGGTCTATTTGGGCAACCCCAAGAACTTCGGTAATCAGCTGAAATATGCGGATAAACGGAACTCTCCGATTGCAGTGATCGAGGGCGGTGACGAGAAAGCCAATGGGATCGTGCAGATCAAGGATCTGATCCTGGGCGCGAAGATTGCCGAAAGCGCCACGCTCGAGGAATGGAAAGAACGCCCCAGCCAGTTCGAAGTGTCACGTGGTGATCTGGTCGCCAAAGTGCGCGAGATTCTGGACAGTCAGGACTGACCGATGCCCAATCGTTCCCAGATACAGGCCCGCGCCGCGATGATGCGTGTCCGGTTCGAAGCCGCCGGGGCGCAGGTTGTGGATACGCCCCTGCTGCAACCGGCTGAAACGTTGCTGGACCTTTATGGCGAAGACATCCGCGCGCGTGCTTACGTGACTTCGGATGCGTTGCGTGGCGAACAGATGCTGCGCCCGGATTTCACCCTTCCGGTGGTGCAGATGCACATGACCGAAGGGGCTGAACCCGCGCGCTATACCTATTCCGGTGAAGTGTTTCGTCGGCAAGAGCATGACCCGGATCGATCCAACGAATACATTCAGGTCGGATATGAAGTTTTCGATCGCAATGATCCCGCCGGGGCCGATGCAGAGGTGTTTTCCCTGTTTGCCCTGCAATTGCGGGGGCTGCCCCTGCGCGCGGCAACCGGTGACATCGGCATCCTGACGGCGGCTGTTCAGGGGCTGCGCACTACGGATCGGCGCAAGGCCGCGCTGATGCGCCACCTGTGGCGTCCACGTCGGTTCCGCGTCTTGCTGGACCGGTTCGCCGGACGAAAGCCCGAGCCGGATCACCGCACAATGCTTTTGGAGGCTGCAGACCCGATGGGGTTTGACGTTCCTATGATCGGAAAACGCCGCGCTGCCGAGATTGAGGCCCGCATCGACGCGTTGCGCGAAGATCGTGAGACGCCGCCAATTTCGGACAACGAGCTTGCAGGCCTGGAATCTCTGCTGACCGTTCGGGAAACCATGCCCTTTGCTTTGGAGCAGTTGCGGGATGTGGCCGTTGACCTGCCTCAGATCACCCCGGCGCTGGACAGGCTCGAGGCAAGAATTGCTGCCCTGCAGGCGCGTGGTGTTGACGTGAGCCGGTTGGATTTCGAGGCTGCCTATGGGCGTACGTCGATGGAGTATTACGACGGGTTTGTCTTTGGGTTTTATGCCGAAGGTCGCCCCGATTTGCCTCCGATTGCCACCGGCGGGCGTTACGATGCGCTGACGCGACAACTGGGCAACGGGGCAGAAATTCCAGCTGTTGGCGGCGTACTGCGCCCGGACCTGATGCTGGAAATCGAGGAGGCCGCGCAATGAGCTTGAAACTGGGCGTGCCCTCGAAGGGCCGATTGATGGATAAGACCTTTTCGTGGTTCGAAAAGCGCGGCATCACATTGTCGCGCAGCGGATCAGACCGCGAATATGCCGGTAAGGTTGAAGGGATCGACGGAGTCTCGCTGATCCTGCTGTCTGCCGGGGAAATCCCCCGCGAACTGGCAGCTGGCCGCATTCATATGGGTGTCACCGGAACAGATCTGGTGCACGAAAAATTGCCACGGTGGGAACAGCAGATTGAAGAAGTCTCCGAGTTGGGCTTCGGCAAAGCGGATCTGATCATTGCGACCCCTGCCTGTTGGGTCGATGTCGAAACCCTGGACGATCTCGATGCTGCGGCGGCAGCGTTTCGCAAAACCCACGGGCACCGGTTGCGGATTGCGACCAAATACCACCGATTGGTGCGCGAGTTTCTGACGGACGCTGGGGTTGCAGATTACACTCTGGTCGACAGCCAGGGCGCAACCGAAGGCACTGTGATGAACGAAACCGCCGAGGCGATTGCCGATATCACCTCGACAGGTGAGACATTGCGCGCAAACCACCTAAAAATCCTGTCGGACGGCCTGATCCTGCAATCACAGGCCACGCTGTGGCGTAGTCGGGTTGCCAGCTATGGTGTGGGTGAAAAAGAGGTTCTTTCCGAATTGCTTGACCGGCTGAGCTGATTACAGCACGCCGATGTCCGCCAACGCGCGATTCAGATCGTCGGGCAGAGAATCATCCTCGGCCCGTCCTTTGGGAAGATCGGCAGGCGTATCTTCCGGTTTGAGGTATCGCCACCCTTGGAACGGGCGTTTCAAGGCATTCTGTGTGCGGTGCACCTCAGGGTCCAGCACGATGGCGCAGCGGCGTATACCGTCCTCGCCGCGCACTTCGTCCAGCCGCAGGATCTTCTGGCGGCACTGTACGACACCCTTGATCACCCAATAGATTGATCCGCCGTTCAGAATCTCGGCCTCGCGCTTGGGCCACATGCGGGTGACGTGGCGCGGCAAGCCGTCTTCATAAAGCGGTTTGCGGCTATCCTGCCATTCCATCAGCGTGTCGACGCTTTCCGATCCGACGGAGAGTTTTATGAGGTTTATGTACTTATCCACAGCTTTCCCACAGAGTCGTCCCAAGACCGTCTATACATTGTAGCTCAAGAAAGCCTGTCATCAAGGTGTTGTGGTTAAGGTGTGATCTGGGATAATCTGGATACCTCTTTCAGAACAGGGAATCACCAATGAGCCGCTTTGCCGCCCCCATCGCCGAGCAGATCTGGGACATGAAATATCGTTTCAAACAGGCCGATGGCACGCCCATTGACCAAACGGTTGAGGACAGCTGGCGGCGTATCGCTCGCGATCTTGCGCAGGTCGAAAAAGACCCGGCGCATTGGGAGCAGAAGTTCTTCGAAGCGCTGGAAGATTTCAAATACCTGCCTGCTGGCCGTATCACCGCTGGCGCAGGCACTGCGCGACGTGTGACGCTGTTTAACTGCTTTGTCATGGGCACGGTGCCGGACAGCATGGGCGGTATCTTCGATATGCTGAAAGAGGCCGCGCTGACCATGCAGCAGGGTGGGGGGATCGGCTATGATTTCTCGACCATTCGCCCGCGCGGAGCGGATGTGCATGGGGTCGCGGCGGATGCATCCGGGCCTCTGAGCTTTATGGATGTATGGGACGCGATGTGCCGCACCATCATGTCCGCAGGTTCGCGCCGGGGTGCGATGATGGCGACCATGCGCTGTGACCACCCGGATATCGAACAGTTCATCACGGCTAAGTCCGACCCTGCACGCCTGCGCATGTTCAACATGTCTGTGCTGGTCACCGATCCTTTCATGGAAGCTGTCAAAGCCGATGGCCCGTGGGAGCTGGTGTTCGAAGACAAGGTTTACCACACCGTTCAAGCGCGTGATCTGTGGAACAAGATCATGCAGGCCACCTATGACTATGCCGAACCGGGTGTGATTTTCATCGACCGGATCAACAAAGCCAACAACCTCAGCTATGCCGAAACCATCGCGGCGACGAACCCGTGTGGCGAGCAGCCGTTGCCGCCATATGGTGCATGTCTGTTGGGGTCGATCAACCTTGCCCGTCTTGTGGCAGAGCCGTTCGAAGATGCGGCCCATCTGAATGAGGCTGCCCTGCAAGAGCTGGTCGCGACAGCCGTCCGCATGATGGACAACGTTGTCGACGCGTCGAAGTTCCCGCTGCCCGAACAGGCCGCCGAGGCGCAGGCCAAGCGCCGTATCGGGCTGGGCGTAACCGGGCTGGCGGATGCTCTGCTGATGCTGGGTCTGCGCTATGGATCGGACGAGGGCGCGCGTCAGACCGAGCTCTGGTTGAAAGCGATTGCGCGCGCCGCGTATCTGGCGTCGGTCGACTTGGCGAAGGGAAAAGGGGCGTTCCCCTTGTTTGATGCCGAGAAATACCTGGAAAGCGGCACGATGCAGCAGATGGATGATGACGTGCGCGATGCGATCCGCGAACACGGCATCCGCAATGCTTTGCTGACTTCGATTGCTCCGACCGGTACGATTTCTCTCTATGCAGGGAATGTGTCGTCAGGGATCGAACCAGTCTTTGCCTATGCCTATACGCGGAAGGTCCTGCAAAAGGATGGCTCGCGCACTGAAGAAGAGGTCGTGGACTACGCCGTGCAGATGTGGCGCGACAAATTTGGCGACAAGGAACTGCCAGACTATTTCGTCAACGCGCAGACGCTGTCCCCCTCCGATCACGTTAAGATGCAAGCGGCGGCTCAGAAATGGATCGACAGCTCGATCTCGAAGACGATCAACTGCCCCGAAGACATCAGCTTTGACGCTTTCAAAGATGTCTACATGCAGGCCTGGGATCAGGGGTGCAAAGGGTGCACGACCTATCGTCCGAACGATGTGACGGGGTCCGTCCTGACCGTGTCAGAAAGCGAAGACAAAGCGCCGGGTGAAAGTGCAAGCGCACCGCATGAAATTGACGGTGGCGACGTGATCTACATGTCGGAGCCGCTGGATCGCCCACAATCTCTGGAAGGGTCGACCTACAAACTGAAGTGGCCCGACAGCGAACACGCGATCTACTTGACGATCAATGACATTGTCATTGGTGGCCGTCGCCGTCCGTTCGAAGTGTTCATCAACTCGAAGAATATGGAGCATTACGCCTGGACGCTGGCGCTGACCCGCATGATCTCGGCCGTGTTCCGCCGGGGTGGGGATGTGTCTTTTGTTGTGGAAGAACTGAAGGCCGTGTTTGACCCGCGCGGTGGCGCATGGGTTCAGGGCAAGTATATCCCGTCGATCCTGGCCGCAATTGGTGGCGTGATCGAACAGCACATGATCAATATCGGCTTTCTTGAGGGCGAGGGCATGGCGCTCAAATCCGACCCCCAGGCTCAGGTCGTCAACATGGACGCGCCACGCGGCAAAGCCTGCCCATCCTGCGGCCAGTACGACATGGTGATGATCGAGGGCTGCATGACCTGCCGCAGCTGCGGTCATTCAAAATGTGGCTGATGTCGTGAATTTCAGCGTGTTCCTGTGGCGTTTCACGTGACATGACCTAAACGTTTCAATAGGTCATTTTAGGCTGGCGATATGAGAAAACGGCCTCGGATTTCTTCCGGGGCCTTTCTCCTGTCTAGCGGAGTTGATGAATGGCGATAGCGCTGCTGGTACATCGTGGCGACCAAGAAGTGGAGATGAGACTGAAACCCGGAACCGAGCAGAGCCACGGCGAGAAAGTTGTAAAAGACATTCGTCGCGCGACGCGCAAACTTTACTCTGCGGAACAGAAGGTCAGGTTCGTGCTGGACGGCCTCAATGGCGAAGACAGCAAATCAGATTTGCCGCCTAGTACATGGTTTGCGAAGCTTTTTTGGCAAACCAAAAGCGTGGGTCCTGACCATTACGTTTTAATCCAATATATATTGCTTTCACACCAGAGGACTCATCATAGCTTCTGCTGGATTTGTACTTGGTAAAGTCAAGTTTGAACACGATGCTGCATTTGCAGGACGCCAATGCTTCGTTAAGCCATTTGCTTTCCGCCCATAAGGTGCTTCCTTCATTCTGATATCGGCTACGATGATTGTCGGGGTCCGGCACCCATTCTCCCCAGACTTCGCTCTTTATTGCTAGAGCGCCTTTTCGATCATGCCACTCTCGCTCATCGCCATCTGGCTTCAATTCCAGAAACTTGGTGAGTTTTCGCCCTAACTTAGGACGGGCTATTGCTCCCCGAGCAGCATACCCATCATGTGTCCGTCGTCAGGGATTTTGGGACAGATGGCGCTCTGATCTAAGAGAGGATGTGGCTCATCTGGTTGGTTTGAT
>NZ_JBXWPD010000022.1:0-41421 GCF_059611225.1 Ruegeria sp. CDSA246
AGTTCGCCCAACTGGCAGGGTAAACCGCTCACCAATTCCACTAATGCTCTGCCATCTGAAAAGTTTGCGACAGAACCTCGCGTGAAAACATTGATGATCTCTTCTGGATGTGCAGTTTGTCTGTTTATGCATCTCGTCCGGGGTTTTGGAAACAGGGTCGACAAGGCGACGTCTGGCTCCTTGATGAAGTTGTCGTGAGCATCTCTGGTCGCAAGTATTGGCTTTGGCGCGCAGTCGATCAGCATGGCGTTGTGCTGGGCGAAGTCCTCCAACCGAATTGGGGCAAACGGGCTGCAAAACGCCTTTTACGCCACCTGAAAAAAACGCCTCGGCTTCATTCCCAAGCAAGCCATCACAGACAAGCTGCGCTCATATGGCGCCGCTGGGCGCGAGGTCGCTCAAGATCTGAAGCATTGGTCGCACACGGGTCTCAATAACCGCGCTGAAAACAGCCATCTCGCATTCCGAAAACGGGAACGGACGATGCAAGGCCATCTGTCTCCAGGCGGCTTTCAGAGGTTCGTGGCAACCCATTCAGCCGTTCGGAATTGCTTCTGTGTCCCAGCACGTCGTCGCTCAGCCTAAACAATCCGAAATCACCGTTTCGGCCATTTGACGCTAGGAATGCCGCAAACTAAGCCGCTTGAGATCCGGGTATCAGCATTCCTTGGTGCGCCGCAAGTTATCGCGACAACACCCGTTCAGTCTTGCAGTGCGAATTCTTTTTTCTTGTTCAATTCCGGCCAATATGCGCGAACGAATGCCGCTAACGTTCTCCGCGCCGGTAGGGTGCCATCAACGCGGCAGGTATTTCGGCTCTGCGGGCGACAAGGACGAGCGCGACGATGGAAAGTACGTAAGGCGCCATCAGGAAGAGCTGGTAGGGTACGCCTTCAATCGCAGTCTGCAGCCGCAGCTGGTATGCATCAAAGAATGCGAATAATACCGCGCCAATCAGCGCCTTGCCGGGCCGCCAGCTGGCGAAGACGACCAGCGCAATGCAAATCCAGCCCCGCCCCTGAACCATACCCGGGAAAAAGCTGTTAAACGCCGTTGTCGTCAGGAAAGCCCCGCCCACCGCCATCAAAGCCGATCCGACAACAACTGCGCCGATGCGGATGCGGATGGGGTTCAACCCCTGCGCCTCGACCGCATGCGGGTTTTCACCGGTCATCCGAATGGCCAGCCCTAACGGT
Organism: Ruegeria sp. CDSA246; assembly: GCF_059611225.1. Taxonomy (NCBI): domain Bacteria; kingdom Pseudomonadati; phylum Pseudomonadota; class Alphaproteobacteria; order Rhodobacterales; family Roseobacteraceae; genus Ruegeria; species Ruegeria sp. CDSA246. The sequence goes on from NZ_JBXWPD010000022.1 coordinate 1,197, forward strand.
GTTCGGGCAAGGACATACGCCATTGCAGCCACAGCAAAGAGCGCCAGATAAGTCGGCAGGGCCTGGGAAAACAGGATCGGACCGAGAACAGGTATGTCGGAAAGCCCAGGAACATTGAGTGGCTGGAAAGGCTCTATCGTTGGGGGCAAGTCACCCACTTCGACAAGTAGCCTGTAGAGGTAGTAGGCCAAAGCAGATGCAAACAGCGTAATACCAAGCCCCGATACATGTTGCGAAAGCCCAAGCGGAACCGTCAGCATGGCATGCAGCAAGCCCATCACGGCGCCGCAAAGGGCCGCAATCATCAGGCCCACGAGCAACGGTGCACCCATGTAGACGGCAAGCCATCCGCTCATCGCGCCCATGGTCATGATCCCCTCGATTCCCAGATTGAGCACGCCCGAACGTTCGCAGAGCAATGCGCCAAGGACGCCGAATATGAGTGGCGTGGCAATACGCAACACGGAAGCCCACAGACTGGTATTCAGCAGCAGATCAATTGCATCACTCATCGGCGCACCCGGTAGGTTGTGAAAAGAAGGGCCACGATCATGGTAAGCAAACAGAGCGCTACAATCACATCAGCGATGAAACTGGGAACACCGGTTGCGCGGCTCATGGCGTCGGCCCCGACGAAGACTGTGGCAACGAAAACAGCGGCAGCAACGACGCCGGCCGGATGCAAGGCGGCGAGCATGGCGACAACGATGCCTGCATAGCCAAAACCGGGGCTCATGGTGGTGGTGACCCCTGCTGTAACACCCATGACTTCGACAGACCCGGCGAGCCCCGCCAGGGCGCCCGAAAGCAGAGCTACGCCCATGATCGTTCGGGGTAGGGATATTCCGGCAAAGGCAGCGGCACTGGCGTTCAAACCTGCGGCGCGCGTTTCAGCGCCAAAAACGGTGCGCGCCAGGATCAGCCAAACGGCGCCTGCTGCTGCGATGGCAAAAAGCAGCCCGATATGCAGACGCGTGCGCGGGATCAGATCCGGGAGCCGAAAATCTCCGTCTACGGGCACTGAAGAGGGCCACCCAAAGGCCAACGGATCGCGCATCGGGCCTTCAATCATGAGGCCCACAAAAAGGATTACGATGAAGTTGAGCAGAAGGGTCGTCACCACCTCATCCACCCCGAAACGCAGGCGCAAATAGGCAGGTCCCGCCAAAAGAGCCGCGCCCGCAGTCATGCCTGCTAGCATCAAAAGTGGAATACCAATCCATCCCGGAACCCCGAGCGAATGCCCGATCCAAGCGGTGACCAGCGCACCAACAAAGAACTGCCCCTCACCTCCGATGTTCCAAAGTCGCGCGCGGAAGGCGACTGCCGCAGCAAGCCCTGTGAAAATGAGCGGTGTGGCGCGGGTCAGCATCTCGGTGATCGAAAGGCGGGAGCCAAGCGCACCGGTCAGCATTTCGCCATACGCCGTGAGTGGGTTTACACCCGCAGCTGCGATGAGACCCGCAGCGAGAAGTAACGCAATAAAGATCGCGGCCAGCGGCGCAATGATCACAAGGTGCAGTGGCACATGTGTGCGTCGTTCAAGCCGCATCATCATTTTCCCTCCAAACACCCGCCATCATCAGGCCAAGACGTTGCGGGTCAGCCTCGTTGGCGGATATGGGCTCCGACAAGCGCCCTTTAACGATGGCCTGTATACGGTCTGACAGGGCCACGGCTTCTTCCAGTTCTTCAGAGATGAGCAAGATTGCTGCGCCTTCGGCCCGGGCAGCCAAAAGCTCGGCATGAACGGCGGCAATTGCCCCTTCATCAAGGCCGCGCGTCGGCTGGTTGGCGAGCACAAAACGCGGTCCGTTGGTCAGGACCCGACCGAGGATAAGCTTTTGCATATTGCCGCCAGACAACAGCCTTGTTCGCGTGTCGGGACTGGCACCACGGATATCAAAACGTTCGATCAGCCCTGAGGTGTAATCGCGAGCGGCGCCTTGCCGGACAAAGCCGCGGCGCGAAAACTCTGGTGTACGCAGCCGTTCGAGCACCGCATTTTCCCACAGGCTCAACTCGCCTACTACGCCTTCCGCGTGTCGGTCTTCCGGTACTCTACCAGCCCCCGCACGGATCATGCCGCGCGGCCCCAGATGACCGATATCTTCGTCCAGAAGTGTCAGCTGCCCGGCGCTTGGGTGAAGCAGCCCAGAAAGCAACCCGCCGAGCGAAGCCTGACCATTGCCTGAAACGCCAACGATACCAAGGATTTCACCAGTATGGACGGTGAATGACACGTCATCCAGACGCCACTCACCGTCCTCTTCCACGCGCACATTTTTTGCAATCAAAACTGGCGCGCCAATCTTATGGTCATGGCGTACGGGCCGTTCCACTTTGCGGCCAACCATCAGTTCCGCCAGTTCTCCGGGGTTGGTTTCAGAGGTTTTGCGTTCTGCAACCATCTTGCCGCCGCGTAGCACTGCCACACGGTCAGAGGCAGCCATGACCTCATGCAGTTTGTGGCTGATGAAGATAAGCGAAAGACCCTCCTTCGTCATGTCGCGTAAGGTCTCGAACAGGCGCATCGCCTCGGGCCGGGCCAGAACGGCGGTCGGTTCATCCAGGATCAATATGCGCGCGTCGCGGTAGAGCGCTTTAAGAATTTCAACACGCTGGCGTTCTCCTACGGAAAGCGACCGAACCTTGGCCTCGGGGTTCACGGGCAGGCCAAACCGCTCTGCGATCTGCAACAGCTTTTCGCGCGCCTCACCACGAGCGGATCGCGCGCGCGTCAAGGGTTCGGAGCCAAGCATGACGTTTTCAAGAACGGTGAGGTTGCCCGCAAGCGTGAAGTGCTGGTGAACCATTCCCACACCCACCTCGATCGCTGCGCGTGGAAGGCCCGGAGGCAGTTCTTCGCCGAACACCCTGACAGTACCTGCGTCGGCTGCGTAGTGGCCAAACAGGATATTCATCAGCGTCGTCTTGCCTGCGCCGTTTTCACCCAGAAGCGCAAGGATTTCCCCCTCCGCCAGTGTCAGGGTCACATCATCATTTGCGATAAGCGTTCCAAAACGCTTGGTGACGCCGTGAAGCTCCAGAACCTTGGTCATGCGAGTAGGCCTGCGATTGGGGACGGAAAGGAAAGTGCGGGCGCGCGGGTCTCGATAAGTGCACCGAGTTTTAGCAGTGCGAAATCGGCGCCGGAGGGACCAATCAGTTGCACACCGAGAGGAAGGTCATTTGCCATGCCAAAAGGCAGCGCCAGGGCTGGCAAGCCCGCAACATTGGCAAGCGCGGCGTTTGGGGCAAAAGCTTCCAGCCGCGCCATGTGTTCATCGGGCGAAGTGCCAGACAGATCCAAAGTGCCGACAACGGGCGGAGCAGACGATAGGATCGGCATCAGGATGGCATCGGCGGATTTGAAAAGCTTGCGGGAGCGATTTGTCAGGCGTGCCAGTTGTCGCGAGGCCGCAAAAAGCGCGGTGGCAGATGTCGCACGACCCTCAGTAGCCAAGGCGGCTGCGAGCGGGGGGACCTGATCATCGGAGATTTTGAGTGCGGTCAGCCATTCCGCCAACGAAACAGCCAGTATGGTTCGGGCGATTTCATGAGCTTCAGCTCCAATCCGGTCGGGGGCACGAACATCATGCACTTCACAGCCTGCGTCGCGCAGCGCGTCGGCAGCACCTTCTGCAGATTTGCGCTGATCAGGTCCACAACGATCCGGCAATGCCACCGCGACACGGGGACGTTTTGGGAAGTGCACTGGGGCCATTGGCCGGACTACAGATTGAAGGGCGGTCTCCACGTCGCGAACCGAGCGCGCCAAGACCAGCTCAGATGCTATGCCCATCAGGTGATTGGCAAAATCAGGGCCCCCGGGCACCGCACCACGAGACGGCTTGAGCCCGGTCAAACCACAACACGCTGCAGGTACTCTGATGGATCCGGCTGCATCCGTGGCATGAGCAATTGCAACGATACCGGCTGCAACCGCAGCCGCAGCGCCGCCAGATGAACCACCGGGTGTCAGCGCGGGATTCCATGGATTTCGGGTCGCAGCCATGCCATCTGGTTCGCATGTCAGGGAAAGGCCGAATGGGGGTGTTGTAGTCAAGCCAAAAGGGATCAAGCCGGTTTGGTGCAAATCTTGCAACAGGTAGCTGTCACTTTCGGGTTTACGCGCTTGTGCTCGGATTGCTGCAGATCCTGCCGCAGCGGGTAGCCCTTTTGCGAAACCACCGAGGTCTTTGACCAAAAATGGAACCCCATGAAATGGACCGCGCTGGTCAGATGGCAATGCGTCTGCTGCCCTTGCCCCGGCGCGCGCCATGTCTTCGTCTAGAAATGCCACAGCCCCCAAATCCGCCTGCGCGTGGCAGGCATAAAGGCTTGCCTCCATCACGTCGAAGGCAGTGATCTGCCCTGACGTAATGGCGGCCGCAAGAGCCGTGGCATCGGTCACGTCAAAGCCCTCGGGATCAGGAGGGCTCGCTTTCGTCGATCGGAACATCCCATTCGCCGGATTGGATCGCGGCCTGTTTAGCCTCCATCGCCGGGATGGCGTCAGCAGGCACTTCATCGGCGACATAGATCAGCTCGTTGCCGCCATGGGCCATGAAGGAATATTCTGTGTAGTTGCGCCCCGTTGGGTTACCGGCCTGAACGTCGGCTACGATAGCCTCGATAGTAGGACCGTAATTCCAGATCGCGTTGGCAAAGACTGTGCCTGGATAGCGAGGGGTATAGTCGATAAGCGAACCGATGGCCTTCACGCCCCGGGCTTGGGCGGCATCCGCGGTGCCAATGCGCTCACCAAACAGGACATCCGCGCCCGCATCGATCTGGGCAATTGCAGCTTCTTGCGCGCGGGCTGGATCAAACCATGCTCCGATAAAACCGTTGACGAAGGTGGCATCTGGGTTCACCTCGGTCACCCCCATTCGGAAGGCATTGATCAACAGGTTCACTTCGGGGATCGGATAACCGCCGACCGAACCAAAGACATTGCTTTCTGACATTTGGCCCGCAAGCATACCGGCCAAATAGGCCGCCTCGTGGTTGCGGGTGCCGAAGACGCCGAAATTGTCCCCTTCCGGCCCACCGGAAGAGCCCATGAGGAAAGCGGTATCCGGGTAATCGCCCGCCACTTCGCGTGCTTCGCGTTCCACGGCGTAGGACTCGCCCCAAATGATCTGCGCGCCACCTTCGGCATACTCGCGCATCGCGCGGGGATAGTCGGTCGGAGCCACACCTTCCGAGAACTCATATTCGATCAGACCAGCGTCGGCGGCCTCCTGCATCGCAACGTGGATACGACTGTTCCACGCGTTTTCGACAGGAGACATATGCACGCCAGCGACTCGGGTCGCAGATTGTGCGTTCACGCGACGGACATAAGCCGGCAGGGCCAGTGTGGCCGCAGCGCCGACCATCAGTTGACGGCGGGTTGTGGTGAGTTTCATTGGTAGATCCTCTTCTGTTGGTGGCGATTGTTCTTGTTCTTAAGCTTCCTGAGTATTGGGCCTGGGCGCGTAATCTGCGGGATCCAGGGTCGTGGGGCGGCCGGGCAACGAAAGCGCGGCCATTCGGGGTTCTGTACGGGCCAACACCTTTCCGTTTTTGATTACGGCAAGGCGGATGGATTTCAAGCGAACAGCTTCAATCGGATCACGCGCCTGCAGTACAACCATACTTGCAGGGCCGCCCTCGCGGATTGTCGGGTCGGGCAGGCCCATGGCTTTGGCGCCATTTTGGGTTACCGATGTGAATGCCCATTCCATCGCTTCTCGGGATGTCATCGGTACCGCGTGCACACCCATATGGGCCACTTCCAGCATGTCGGCGGACCCAAGCGAATACCACGGGTCCATTGTGCAATCCTGCCCGAAGGCAACGTTTACACCGGCAGCGCGCAGCTCTGGCACGCGGGTCAGACCTCGGCGGCGCGGATAGGTGTCCGAACGCCCTTGCAGCGTGATATTGATCAGAGGGTTGGGTACCACGTTCATACCGCTTTCTGCGATGAGCGGGATTAGCTTCGATGCATAGTAATTGTCATAAGAATGCATCGCAGTGACGTGGCTTGCAGTTACACGGCCCCCAAGCCCAAGGCGCGTGGTCTCAAAGGTCAACGTTTCTACGTGGCGAGACATCGGATCGTCGCTTTCATCGCAGTGCAGGTCCAGCATCAGGCCGCGGTCCGCCGCTATCTCGGCCAGTCTTGTGACCGATCGAGCCCCTTCCGACATCGTGCGTTCAAAATGCGGGATCCCGCCCACGACATCGACACCCATATCGAGCGCCTGGATCAGGTTTCTCTCTGCGTTTTCTGATCGGTAAAGGCCATCTTGCGGGAATGCCACCAATTGCAGATCGATATAGGGGGCGACCTGTTTACGTACCTCCAAGAGCGCTTCAACACCCACCAATGGAGTGGATGAAACATCCACGTGCGAACGGATGGCGAGCAGTCCCTGCGACACGGCCAGATCGCAATACCGCTTGGCCCGCTCAATCACCGCTTCAGGTGTCAGCAGGGGCTTCAACTCACCCCAAAGCGCGATGCCCTCCAAAAGCGTGCCCGAGACATTCATGCGCGGCAACCCTAGGCTCAGGGTCGCATCCATATGGAAGTGCGGGTCCGTAAAAGGAGGGGAAACCAAACGCCCAGCCGCCTGAATCTCTTCATGCGCCTCAGCCTTGATATCAGGCGCAACTTCCGCAACGCGGTCTGCCTTTATCGCGATATCCACCGGCCCGCTGCCATCCGGCAGGCTGGCCTGTCTGATGATTAAATCGAGCATCCAATTCCCCCAAATTTGACCGCATGGTAAAAAGTATTCTGCAAGAATGCTAATAGTTTTTGTTGCACTTCCGGGTCCAGTGTTTCCGCTAGTCTCGGTGCGTGCCTATATCCAAGGCTTGTGTTGACCTTTCTTGGCAGCTGAAGCTGACACATCGATCAACTTTCGCTTTTGGGATTTTGCGTTGCAGAACTGCTAATTTTTGCAAAGGTCGGTTCACGCTGGGAATCTGTCCGTTTCAGCAGATTGCCGATCCGGACCCTTGATCCAGCGGATCCGCAGTTTTCTTGCAAGCAGAAAAATACTTGGTAACAGAATCAAATCACTGGGAAACGTGATTTCGTCAACTTCGGCTAACAGTTTGCAAAACTACCAGCGTCAAGGTGGCGAAGATCAATGCAGGAAATTTCGTTGCATGTGAAACAAAGCAGATATATAGTTTCGTATGCAACTAGATTCCTTCTTTCCCTATCGTCTCGCCGTGGCATCCGAAGCGTTCTCACGAAAACTCACGGAAGTATACCAGCGCGAATTCGGGCTATCACGGGAGGAATGGCGCCTGCTTTTTCTACTTGCCAATGCCAAAAGCCTGACCTCTCTAGAACTCTCGCAACGCACCACTCTGGATAAGGTTCAAGTCAGCCGGGCCGCGCAGAGGCTTGACGATAAAGGATTGATAACCAGAGCAATTTCCGAAGAAGATCGCCGAATTAGGGTTTATCATTGTACGCCGGAAGGCCATCGATGTTTCGAACAGTTGCTGCCACAAGTCGATGCTTGCGCGCAAGGGATGCTGAATTCCATATCGGCCGAGGACCGTGCAGCACTGGACCGAGGCGTGACTGCGCTGCTTAAGGCCGCGTCGGTGACATAGGTACATAAGCCAATCTGCGCAACTCAAGCCATCTCCAGTGCTGGCTGCCGACCGGCGTAGAAATCCGTGTAATCGGTGACGTGGAAGGGCATTGCCTTCCCGGTCGGGCTAACGCCGTCGACCTAGAATAGAATGAGGTCTGCCAGTGTATTTCTCTCAGGAGGCATCGGTCTGGTTTTCAGGTCGGGCGGCGTCAAATGCGGGCAGGGTGAATGCGCATTCTTCGATCTCAAGTAGCCGGTCGAATGGAGCCATATCGACGCCCCAGCGATGTGCATTGTAAAGCTGTGCGACAAGGCAGATATCGGCAAGGTCCGGCTCGTCACCAAAACTGAAGGTGGTGTTTGCTGGCAAAAGCGCTTGGTAGGCATGGAAACCTTCGGTCATCCAATGCCGGAACCATTCGATCCCATCCTCAGCCGTAAGCCCGTACCGGGACTTCAGATACGCAGTGACCCTAAGGTTGTTAACCGGATGAATGTCCATTGCGATGGTATGGGCCGCAGCCTGTACCCGCGCACGCTCAAACGGATCTTCCGGCAGGAACGGAGGTTCGGGTATGGTGGCGTCGAGATACTCGATGATCGCAAGCGATTGAGTGAGTACACGACCGTCCTCAAGGATCAGCGTAGGGACGCCCTTCCCGGGGTTCAGCGCGACGTAGTCCGGCGCGCGCTGTTCTCCGGCAACAAGGTCGACGGGGATCGTTTCGTAGGAAACACCCTTGAGATTCAGTGCGATCCGGACCCGAAAAGAGGTCGTCGAGCGCCAATAGCCGTATAGTTTCATGACTTCCTTGTTTTGTGGTCAACCGTCTCAGATTTTGCCAAAAATAGGTTCCCGCGCCGGAAACCGATCCGGCACGGGATGCCCGTCAGGCAGATTTGTTGAGTTCCTTGGCATGCAGCCAATCGGCATGTTTCGGAGCTTTCTTGGTCTTCGACCACTCGTCCAACATAAGCCATTTCACTTCGTCCATGCGCTCCAGCAGCGCTTCTTCTTCCGGGTCCGGGCAGGCCAGTTCGATACGATGGCCGGAAGGATCAAAGAAGTAGATAGAGTGGAAAATCGAATGGTCGGTCACGCCGAGTACTTCGACGCCATTAGCTTCCAGATGGTCCTTGAACTGAAGCAGCGTTTCACGATCCTTCACCTTGAAGGCGATGTGCTGCACCCAGATCGGGGTATTGGGATCCCGGCCCATTTCCGGCTTCGTGGGCAGCTCGAAGAAAGCCAGAACATTCCCATTCCCGGCATCCAAAAACAGATGCATGTAGGGGTCCGGCTCATGCGTAGATGGGACATGATCCTCGGCGATGGCCAGGATAAAGTCCATGTTCAGCATTTTCCCATACCATTCGACCGTCTCTTTTGCGTCTTTGCAGCGGTAAGCGACGTGATGGATCTTCTCGATTTTCATCGATTTCTCCTTTCCGAGGGTGCAGTTTTCAAGGTCAAGGCAACGTACGGTCGCCTCAGGCGTTCACATCAACCCCACCAGCCAGAGTGACAGGGAGGGTACAAGGATGAGCAGGGTCAGCCGCAGGATGTCCGCGATCCAGAATGGCAGCACGCCGCGAAAGATCGTTCCGAGTGAGACATCTTGCAACACGCCCTTCAGCACAAAGACATTCATACCGACGGGGGGTGTGATCAGGCTGATTTCGGTGGCTACAACAACGACAATGGCGAACCAGATCAGGGCGTTTTCGGGATCGAGCAGGAGTTCATTGGCAAACTCAAGCTCAAACATCAGTGGGTAGAAGACCGGCACTGTCAGCAGGATCATCGACAGGCTTTCAAGCACACAGCCAAGTACCATGTAGGTGAGCATTATGAACACGATGACCGCCCAGACCGGCAATTCGTTGTCAATAACAAAGCCTGATAGGGCATCCGGCAGTCCGGCGTAGTTTATGAAGTTGGTGAACAGCTCGGCACCTATGATCACCGCAAAGATCATGGCAGTAGCCCGGATCGAATCCAGCGTAGCTGCGAAAAAGCTGCGCCAGGTCATCGTCCTGAGGGCAATGGCGATCAGGATCGAAGCGCCTGCACCCATTCCGGCCGCCTCAGTCGGTGTGAAGAACCCACCATAGATGCCAACCATGATGAAGAGAAAAAGGCCCAGCACACAGATCACGCCTATGACGTCAGCCCGACTCATGGGTTCGGTGTTTTCCTCCTCCGGAGCCAGAGAAGGGTTCAACCGTACCGCAACCATGACCGCGCCAAGATAAAACAGCACACCAATAATACCTGGCACAATTCCCGCGATAAAAAGCTTGGCAATATTGGTTTCGGTCAGCAGGCCGTAGATGATCAGGATCACCGAGGGCGGGATCAAAATGCCCAGTGTCCCACCCGCGGCGATAGAGCCTGTCGCCAGCCGGTCATCATAGCCAAAACGACGCATTGAAGGCATGGCAACTTTTGACATCGTGGCAGCAGTAGCCAGGGACGAGCCACACACTGCAGAGAATCCGCCGCAAGAAAAGACCGAAGCCATGGCAAGTCCGCCGCGCAGTCTGCCAAAAAGCCGATCGGCACCGGCAAACAGCCCGTGTGCCACGCCCGAGCCGGCCAACACGTTGCCCATGAAGATGAACAGAGGGATGACCGAAAGGGAGTAAGACAAAGAAGTGTCAAACGCCACTTGCCCTGTCATAGCCCAGGCAGGTTCCCAACCACGCATATAGGCAAACCCAAAGCCGCCTACAGCCGCCATCGCGAAGGCGATAGGCACGCGCAGTAGTATAAGTCCCAGAAGGATCGCAAAGCCGATCAGAGATTCAATCATGGGGCGCCCTCTAGGTGATCTTGATCGGTGTCGTGTTCGATGGGCGGTTGTAGTCCGCGCAGGAATGCGATGAACGCCGAAACCATGCAGGAGGCCCCAGCCAGATAGCCGAATGGCGCCAGTGGAATCTCCAGCGCGTTGGTCACCGCGCCGTCATGGGCAGCCTTGGCTGCATGGGTGAAAAGCCGCCAAGAAAAGGTGGCTAACAGGGCCGCAGAGAAGAGGCCTGCAAACGCAGACAAAAGACGTTGCGTCTTGCGTCCGAGCGCCAGATTCAGCAGGTCGACCTCGACATGTTCGCGGTGCTCTGTCGTCAGCGGTAAGGCCAGGAAAACAAGCGCTGCCAGCAGTATTTCAGTGAGTTCAAAGGCACCGGAAAGCGGTGCGTTGAACAGGTACCGCCCAACTACATCCACACAGGTGATGAGGACGAGGCTGAACAGGTTCAGTGCGGCCCCGACACCCAGAGATCTGTCGAGCAGCAGCCCGATGTCCAGCCCCTCATCAGGGGGCTGGTCGGGGAAACGATGGCGAAGCCGCTCCATGGATCAGAAGTCCACGCCAGCTTGTTTGCGCATTTCTTCAAGAGCAGCAGTGCCGTCATAGCCGTCCGCCGAGATGGCTTCGGACCAAGCTGTTTCGGCATTTGCTGCCTGTGATTTGATCGCATCAACGACTTCGGCTGGCGCTTCGTAGATTTCGATCCCGGCCTTTTCAGCCGCGGCGCTGCCTTTCTCGTCTGCACCGACCCAAGCTTCGCCAACCAGTGCGGCAAAGGCTTCACCGGAAATCGCCTCGATGGCTGCCTGATCCTCTTCAGAGATCTCGTTCCATTTGTCTTCGTTCATGACCATGAACCAAGTAGTGTTGTAGATGCCGCCGGGGACTTGCATCGTGTACTTGACATCTTCGGTCAGCTTGAACGCAGCCAGAGCGTCGTAGGGAAACGTCACACCGTCGATTACTCCGCGCGAGAGCTTTTCATACACCTCACCCGAAGACATGAAGAGCGTTGTGGAGCCGAGACCGGACATCAGATCCGAGATATAGCCGCCAGGCACGCGGATCTTCAGGCCTGCGAAATCGTCTGTCTTTTCGATCTTACGGACATTGTTGTGCAACATGCCGGGGCCGTGCACGAATAGCCCCAGAAGCTTGGTGCCCTCATGTTCTTTCTGCGCCTCCAGCGGGCCGGAATAGACATTCCAGAATGCTTTGGAGCCAGCAACGGCATCGTCACCAATGAACGAGAACTGACCGATCCGAGAGCGGGTGAAACGGTCATCTGTGGTAAAGGAATGCAAGCCGTAGGTGATATCAGCGATACCTTCGGCAGCCATGTCGTAATGTGCCGGGGGCGGGCCCATGGGCTTTGCAAGCACACGTACAGTCACGCGGCCATCGGTGACTTCCTCCACTTGCTTGGCCCAGGGTTTGATTGCCTCAACGACGATTGGATGGCGCGGCGGCAGCCAGCTCGAAAGCGCAAGCTTGGTCTCTGCCACGGTAGTCGTTGCGATAGACATTGCAGCGGTTGCAATGCCGGCGAGCAGCAGGGTGTTGCCCTTCAGTTTGATATTCATGGTATCCTCCCTTGGATTATGTGATGTCGGCGGCATTGAGCGCCTGGCTCAGGACGCCCCGGTCGCCTATGTGGTTGGCCAGGATCAGAATTAACCTCGCGTTGATTATATCGCTCTCGGCCTTGGTCTTGCCCTCATGCGTTGCCAGCAGGTCGGCGTAGAAATCGTCGGTTCCGTCGATATTCGGTGTCAGGGTCAGATCGCTCATTGGCTTACTTCCTTACCGGCCGCACGGCGCAAGGCAGTGCGCATCAGGGTTTCGTTGTATTCCGCTCGGCGGGCGGCGACATGCTGATCTGGGCGGATCAGGTAGACCGCCGAACTGGCTTCGCCGAGATAGCGTTTCCTGAGCTGACCAGTCGGGTCGTCGCGGGTTGAAAGAGCCAGGCGGCGTGCCGTGATGCCGTCCTCTTCCAGAATTTCAGGTGCTTCTGCATCGATTGTCAAAAGGATGAACTCATCACCCAGCTTCGACAACAGGTATTCATCGCCCAACGGGGCATCAGGGCAGGGGGCGCCGGGCTGCGTCCGTTCAGGACCGCCTGCCAGTGCGTCAGCGGAATTGAGTCCCGATCCACTGTACACGCATGGAACCGAGAGCCGACCCGAGTTGACCATCGGTCGTGCGAACTCATACGTTCCGCTTAGGCTGAGCACAGCATCGCGAAATATCCGACTGGTTTCTGATTTCGGCGTGATGAAATCGGTGGACCGTGTCGAATTCAGGATGTTTTCGTCCGCGCCGTAAACCCGTTCGGTATCATAGGTGTCAAGCAGGCTCTCAGGCGCTTTGCCTTGAATAACCAACCCTAGTTTCCAGCCAAGGTTGTCCACGTCCTGCATGCCGGAATTGGCACCACGCGCACCAAAGGGCGAGACTTGGTGCGCCGCATCACCAGCAAAAAACACGCGACCAGAGCGGAAGCTGTCCATCCGCTTGCATTGGAAGGTATAGATAGAGGACCAGACCATTTCATAGTCCACATCCCCCAGCATCGCATCCAATCGGCGACGGATATTCTCTTCTTTAAGTTCTTCTTTGCGGTCAACATCCCAGCCGATCTGGAAGTCGATCCGCCAGACATCATCAGGTTGCTTGTGCAACAAAGCTGAGGCGCCAGAGCCGTGGGTCGGTTCAAACCAGAACCAGCGCTCAGTAGGGAAATTCAGATCGCCTTTTAATTTGATATCAGCAATCAGGAAGCTGTCCTGAAAGACTCGACCGCTGAAATCGAGACCAAGCATCCCGCGCAGTGGTGAATTGGCGCCGTCGCAACCAATAAGCCAATCCGCTTCAAGCGTGTATGGCCCATCCGGTGTCATCACCTTCAGGGTGACGTGATCGTCGTGTACTTCGACGCTGTCCACACGGTTCTTGCCACGCAACTGGATCGGGGCACCCTTGTCCTGCAACTCGCGCAGACGGTCGATCATGTATTGCTCGAAATAAGGCTGTTGTAGATTGATGAAGGCGGGGTATTTATGCCCGTCTTCCGGCAACAGGTTAAATTCGAAAACCTTGTCATCGCGATGGAATACCTTACCGAGATTCCAGACAACGCCTTTTTCGAGCATCGGTTCGCCGCAGCCATAGCGGTCGGCCACTTCCAGGCAGCGCTTTGCGAAACAAATCGCCCGACTGCCCATGCCGATCCCCTCATGATCATCAAGCACAACCACGGGAACACCTTGGCGGCCGAGGTCCAGGGCTGTGGCGACTCCGATTGGCCCTCCACCCATGACCACAACCGGGTGACGCACCGGTGCGTCAATATCCTGATCCGGCGATTTCTCGTATGGATAGCTCTTGTAGGCGAGCGTGTAACGGTCATCAAACATTGGAAAACCCCTTCCCTTCAGGCGTTCAGCCTTGCAGTTGCTCCCACATTTCCAGATCCCGCTGCGCCGTCCAGATACGTGGTGTGTCGATGCCGCGGGCTTCGTCATAGGCGCGTGCAACATTGAACGGCAGGCAGTGTTCGTAGATCGCGTAGTCAGCGAATTTCGGGTCGCACGCGTCACGTACAGCGTCCCAGGCATCTTTCAGGCTGCCGCCGCTAGCGGCGACACGAGCGGCCGGGCGATAGGTGCTTTCGACAAAATCCCGGGTGGACTCGATCGCTGCTTCAACCATATCTTTTCCGAGCAGAGCATCACCGCGGCCGGGCGCAATAGCATCGACGTCAAATGCGGCGATATTGTCTAGAGTGCCACCCCAATCGTTGAAATGGCCGTCGCCGCAATAGCAGGCAGAATGATACTCGACGATGTCACCGGTAAACATGACGTTCTGGTCGGGAACGTGAATGACGATGTCACCGGCAGTATGGGCGCGACCAAGATGCATTAGATCAACGCGCCGGTTGCCGAGGTATGCACTCATGCGATCTTTGAAGGTCGCGGTGGGCCAGGTCAGGCCGGGAATGCTTTCATGGCCTTCGAACAGACGTGGAAAACGCTGAAACTCACTGTCCCAATCTTCCTGACCACGTTCGACAACCTGCGCCCGGGTTGTTTCGGACATGAGAACCTGATCTGCGCCATATGCTGAAGCGCCTAGAACACGAACCGCGTGATAGTGAGTTAGAGCCAGATGCGTGATCGGTTTGTCGGTAACTTCTCTGACCTTCTCAATCACCTTGCCAGCCAGACGTGGCGTGGCCTGCGCCTCGACAATCATGACACTATCATCGCCGATGATCACACCGGAATTGGGATCACCTTCAGCAGTAAAGGCCCAAAGCCCTTCACCCACTTCGGTGAAGCTAATCGTCTTTTCACTCAAATCTCCCTGAGATGCGAATGCCTTAACCATTGTGTTCTCCCGAAGTATGTCGCTCGCGTGACTCGTTTCGTTTCATTTGCAACGAATATCGTTACATATGAAACTAAAGTCAATCCCGTTTCGTTTGAAGTTGCGTGTTTGAACTATTGTTGCTGAGTGCATTCGAAGATTTTTTGCGAAGTTGCCGGCGTAAAAAAATGTTGTCCATTCCAGCTATTTTTGAAGCCAATCATGCCGACCGTTGTAAAGAACTGCATTCCCATTAAGCGCCTGATAGACCCAATGGGTTGGTTCAAGGCTTAGCGCTAGTGGCTCCTACGTTGGATAGGATCGAAATGGTCAACATAGCCGTAAGCGTCGATTCACATTCGGTCTCTCTCAGTTTCCACATGGCGCCGTGTAGACGGGACAATTTGATTGTTCCTGAATTCTCAATCGTCGCGGCCAATGTCCTGCGACAGAATCTGCTGACGGGGATCATGGTTGGGAAGCTTCTGAAAAAGAAACGACACCGGCGACGCTACAATTTTACGCGATGGGAGCCAGAGGCTGTCTCAGCCAGTCACAGGTCTACGTCCACCAACATCCAGCACCCAGCATTTGGTGCCTTCGAACACGGCGGTAGTCAGGGCGTGGCCATAGCCTGCTCCTGTATCCAGATTGATACGGTTTCCATGGTGTTCAGGTGCGGCCACGTGGCTGTGGCCGTGGACGACTAACCATGGATATGGGTCTTTATGGTTCAGGAATTCCTCACGAATCCAAATCAGATCGTCGTGGTCTTGCTGATCCAGTTTCACCCCGGGTCGAATACCTGCGTGCACGAACAGCAATGCGCCGTCCTGATGGAACGGCTTTAGCCCGGTCAGAAAATCGATATGAGCCTGAGGGACGGCCTCTTTGGCCTTGGCGTGGACTTGATAGATTCTGTCCACGTTGGCGGTTTCAACCCCATAGGACCGCAGCGTTTCGATCCCGCCGATCCGAGGATGAAGCCAGTGATACCCGACCAGCAGGCGCGCATCATTGCGCGGATAGTCCTCCAGGAACATTGCGCACATCTGGTCATGATTGCCACGTAGAAAGATCCAGTTCTTACCGTCGGCGTTCCCTCGGACCAGCAGATCCAAAACCCCGCAACTTTGCGCACCCCGGTCCGTATAGTCACCGAGAAACACGATCTTGGCGTCTGGTCCTCCATCCCGTTCGATCCGGTCCAGTGCGTCTTCAAGCATACCCAGTTGGCCATGGATATCGCCAATTGCATAAACCGGATCTGACATGAGTGTTCCTTGTCGTCGTCTTCAGGCGGTAGTTGATTTGGGATCAGTCCACCCAGGCAATGCTGAGGTCTTCGCGAAAAGCAAACCGTACCAGATGCGCTTCGATGACTTCCTGCCAGCGGTTCAGATCTCCGCGAGGGCCGGTCTTAGCCGTCAGCGAAAGGCTGGTTTCACCTGCGACCAAGGTCAGCCGATTTCCGACCGGAAATTCCACGCTGCCGTGGGTGTCGTCGAAAGCCACCTGGGCCTTGTGGGACCAGTGCTTGCACAATTGCTGCAGGTACTTGCTGGCCGCTTCCGTTTGGGCAACACCCGAAACGCTTTGGTCAGGTAGCAACGCCAAGGCTTCATCGGCGGCCCGGCGCACCGCCTGCGCGAACAAAGTAACGTCGATGTTTGTAGCCAGGAAGGTCGCCCCCAGATCCAGACATTTACGCTGCATGGCCGGATCAAGTGTCAGTATCCCGGCAAATTTGCCTGCCGCGACGACCCGAGTTATCGCGTCCAACACAGCCTCTACCACTTCTGTATGATCAGCATCACCAATATGGCCCATGTCAGCAGCCAGATCGGAGGGACCGAGAAAGACCCCATCAACGTCAGAGGCAAGAATATCGTCTAGTGCCTCTAACCCGGCGCGGTTTTCCACCTGAACAAGCAGGCAGATTTGTTCATCCGCCGTTTTCAGATAGTCCGGGATCGCCGCAAATCGCGAGGCCCTTGCCAACGCCGATCCCACGCCCCGAACCCCGTAGGGTGGGTATCGCACAGCCCGCACCAAATCCCGCGCCTGATCTCCGCTTTCGACCATCGGCACCAGAATATTCTGAACGCCGGCATCGAGGTATTGCTTGATCATCCAGGTTTCACCGATCGGCAAACGTGCGACCGGTTGGCTGCCGCTTCCTTCGATGACCCGCACCTGTTCCAGGATAGAGCGAAGATCGTTTGGGGCGTGCTCTCCGTCAACAAGCAACCAGTCGAAATGGGACGTGGCCGCGATTTCAGCGGCATAGGTGTCGGCCATTCCAATCCAGCAGCCGACCTGCGGCTGACCAGCCTGCAGCGCGGCCTTGAAAGCGTTTAGTGGCGCAGGCATCCCGGCCTCCTTTAGGCAAAGTTGATATCGACCGAGCCAAATGGCCCGAAATCAGCATGGATTTCGGTGCTCGGCGGGCATTCGACGGGTCGTATAAAACTACCAGACAAGATCACCTGACCCGGTTCTATGCTCTGGTCGTACTGCGCCATACGACGGGCCAGCCAGACGACGCTTTCGACCGGGTCGTTCAGAACACCCGCGCCCAGACCGGTTTCCTCGATCTCACCATTGCGGAAGGTCAGTGCCCCAACCCAACGCAAATCAAATGCATCTATCGCGTGACGCTCAGGGCCCAACACGATGCCCGCATTGGCGGCGTTGTCGCTGATTGTGTCATAGACGGTACGCGTCTGTCCGGTTGCGGGGTCGGCACGCTGAATACGCGTGTCGAGGATTTCAATCGAAGGCGCGACGTAATCCGTGGCGGCAATGATGTCGTCACGGGTGACGTTCTCTCCGCCTACCGCAGATTTCATGACAAAAGCAATCTCGGCCTCGATCCGGGGCTGGATGAACCGGCCCGCAGGAACGATTCCGCCGTGATCGAACTTCATATCATCGAACAAAATTCCGCTGTCGGGGATATCGATATTCAGCGCATATTGCATCGCTTTCGAGGTCAACCCGATTTTCCAACCGATCACCTTGTGCCCTTCGGCCAATTTTTTTCGATAAATGGCGTTCTGGATCTCATAGGCGTCGCTCATCCCCATTTCGGGATGGCGCAGTGTCAGAAGGCCAATCTGTTCGTGCGAACATTCAGCCTGCAATAAGTCGGCTGCGGCACGGGCATGATCTTCGGGGGTCATACCTGTTCGTCCTCGACTGTGTTGCGCAGCGTTCCAATGCCCTCGACTGAGATTTCCACTACATCACCCGGTTCCAGGTATTTTGGTGGATCAAACCGCGCACCCGCACCCGTCGGGGTGCCGGTGACGATGATGTCACCGGGCAGAAGCGTCATGAAGGTCGAAATATATTCGATCTCGCGCCTTATCGGGAACATCATGCGATTCAGCGTATCGTCCTGGCGCAACTCACCATTCACATGGGTCTGAATTCGGGCATCGTCCAACTGGGCCGCGTCGGTGAATGGCACTAGCCACGGACCGATGGCACCGGAATTGTCCCAGTTCTTTCCCTGTGTGACGTTGAACTTGGCATGGCGGACCCAGTCGCGGATTGTGCCTTCGTTACACAAGGTCAGGGCTGCGATGTGGTCATAGGCATCTTCCTGCGAAATTCGCCGACAGGATTTGCCAATCACGATAACGACCTCGCCCTCGTAATCCAGCGTGCGGTTTTCCGGCGGGCGGATCAGCGGGCGGTCGTGCCCGGTGAAACCGCTGGCAAAGCGCGGAAACAACGACATGTATTTCGGCTGTTCGCTGCCGTCTTTGTATTCTGCGTTGCGGTCGGGAAAGTTCACTCCGACGCAGAGGATGCGGCGGACATCCGGCATCACCATTTCGTAAGTGAATTCCTTGTGGGTCACTTCGCGGCCTGCTGCGGCCTCGGTCAACTTTTCAAACTCGCCCGCGGCGATCACCTCGTAAAGACTGGCCTGATCGGGGAAGGCGTCGTTCAGGGCAATTGCACCGTCATTGGTGATCGCGCCGAAAAAAGTTGCTCCGTATGCGGTGAATGTTGCAAAGCGCATCAGGCCTCCTCGGCGGCGTCAATGCCACCCATGCACAAGTATTTGAGTTCCATGAAGTCATCCAGCCCATGGCGCGACCCCTCGCGCCCCAGACCTGACATCTTAACGCCTCCAAAGGGCGCTTCGGCAGTTGAGATCAGGCCGGTGTTGATCCCGACCATGCCATATTCCAATGCTTCGGACACGCGCCAGACACGGGCCATGTCGCGCGAATAGAAATACGAAGCGAGGCCGAATTCGGTATCATTGGCGGCTACGATAACTTCGCTTTCCCTGTCGAATTTGAACAAGGGCGCGACTGGGCCGAAGGTTTCCTCGGTCGCCACCGCCATGTCTGCGGTCACGCCAATCAGGATGGTCGGCTCGAAGAATGTGCCGCCAAGGGCGTGCGGCTTGCCGCCCAGTGTTACTGTTGCACCCTTGGCGGTTGCGTCTTTGATATGCTCAGACACTTTCGCGACTGCGGCTTGATCGATTAGTGGGCCAAAGACGGTGCCCTCGTCAAAGCCGTTTCCAGTCGGCAGTTTTGCGACCTTAGCGGCCAGTTTTTCGGCGAACGTGTCGTAGACCCCAGACTGGACATAGATGCGGTTGGCGCAGACGCAGGTCTGGCCGTTGTTTCGGAACTTGGCGATCACTGCCCCTTCGACTGCCGCGTCCAGATCTGCGTCGTCAAACACGATGAACGGTGCGTTGCCGCCCAATTCCAAACCTAGTTTCTTGATCGTAGGTGCGCATTGCGCATAAAGCATCGCGCCGATTTCGGTGGACCCGGTAAAGGTCAATTTTTGCACGATTTTGCTCGAGGTCATCTCACCTCCGATGGCGCGCGCTGATCCAGTGATGACCGAGAACAATCCCGCAGGCAACCCGGCTCGCTCGGCCAAAACCGCCAGCGCGATAGCCGAGAACGGCGTCTGGCTGGCAGGTTTGAGCACCATGGAACAGCCTGCCGCCAGTGCCGGTCCCTCCTTTCGCGTGATCATGGCATTGGGGAAATTCCACGGCGTGATCGCGGCAACAACCCCAATCGGCTGTTTGATTGTGATGATCCGCTTATCCGGCGCGTGGCCCGGGGTGACGTCGCCATAGGCGCGGCGAGCCTCTTCAGCGAACCATTCGATGAAGCTGGCGCCATAAGCGATTTCACCCTTGGCCTCAGCCAGCGGCTTGCCCTGCTCGGCGGTCAGGATAGCGCCAAGATCATCCTGGTTTTCGATCATCAGTTCATACCAGCGGCGCAGAATTTGGCTGCGGTCCTTCGCTGTACGCTTAGCCCAGCCCTTCTGTGCACGGTGCGCTTCGGCGATTGCTTCGGCCGTTTCGGCCGCCCCAAGATTGGGGACACGTCCGATTAGATCACCAGTTGCCGGGTTGGTCACTTCCAGAGTGGTGGATACCTCGTTGGCACCGACCCATTTGGACCCAACCCGCGCCGCTTCGATAAGCAACGTGGGGTCGTTGAGACGTAAGTCTGTCATTTGCAGGATTCCCGTGTCTCGGCCTCAGACCGAAAAACTAATATTTGCCTGACCCGTTCCGGAACTACCGAAATACGGCGTGTAGATGTCGATCTCGCCCTTGTAACTGCCCCATCCCAACGCACCAAACAGCAGGGCAGTGTCGTTCATCGCACACTCGCCCGTACATTTCTTGGCGTAGTCAGGCAAAAGGTCCAAGAATTCTTGGAACCGGCCCTGCTCCCACAATTCGAGAACGCGCATATCCATCTGGCGGTTGAACTCGCCATTCACTGCGTTCAGACCCTCGACCGAGCGCTCATTCGGCGTGAAGTCATGACTTAGAGACCCGGAGGCCAGAATAGAAACATTGCGGTCCGAGCGCCGAATGCCTTCTGCGATGGCTTCGCCCCAAACGCGGTTCTCGGCGATGGATGAGAACTGGTTGACCGCAACCGGCAGTACCCGGGCATTCACACCGTCATTGATGAAATGCATTGGCAAAAGGGTACCGTATTCCATGCCCATGTCGGGATGCGAATGACCCAATGCCCGTTCCCCACGTTCTCTCAGAACGTCGAGGATAGTTTCACCAAGATCGTGATCACCGCGATAGTCGAACTCCATATCCGCCAGCATGTGCGGCAGTTCATGGCTTATAAAACGGCCCTTGTGGCGCTCTTTTGTGTTCAGGTGAAAGCCCTGATTGGTGATCCAGTGCGTGTCGAAGATGATGAAGGTGTCGACCTCGCGGTCAATCGCGTCCTGACGCAGACGTGCGTAACCATCTATCGCAGGTTGCCGGATACCTTTGTATTTCGGCATCGTGTGGGACATCCAGATGCTGGGCACATGTGTGATCTTAGCAGCCTGTACAATCTTTCCCATGACAGTTCCTCCTCACTTAAGGTGGCGTCTGACCGCTTTGGAAGGGAGAGCGGACGACCAGACGTCGTTTGGTCCGACTCTTAGAGAGTTCTTGGACCATAGATGTGCGCGCGTATCCTAACTTTTTACGAGCGGTACCTTGTCCAGACGTCGCTCGAGAGGCGTTACTTTCCCAACTGCATAATCTTGTGCTGACCAGTGGCAAAGCCCACGTGTTTCTGCTCCATATAGAAGTCAAAGCTCCAATCACCGCCGTCGCGACCGATACCTGACGCCTTTACCCCGCCAAAAGGCGTGGGCAGGTGGCGAACATTTTCCGAGTTCACCCAGATCATCCCAGCTTCCAACTTATCGGTAAAGCGCAGGGCACGTGTAAGGTCGTTGGTCCAGACATAGCCGGTTAACCCATAGGGCGTGTCATTGGCGATCTGCAGCGCTTCTTCTTCGGTTGAGAATGGAATGGAAGTTAGCACGGGGCCAAATATTTCCTCTCGCGCGATGCGCATGTCGTTGTTGGCATTGGTAAACAATGTCGGGCGTACGAAAAACCCGCCATCACCAACCTTGACCCCACCGGCCGCGACGGTCGCACCATCCTCTTTTGCGATGTCAAAGTATGAGGTCACTTTGTTGTAATGCTCCTCGGTGACCAGCGGGCCGATCTCGGTCTCAGGGTCCAAGGGGTGCCCGACCTTGATGTTGTTCACACGCTCGACCAGTTTGGCCTCGAATTCTTCCTTGATAGTGTCCTGCACCAGCAGCCTCGAGGACGAGGTGCAGCGCTCACCGTTGATCGAGTAGATCATGAAAATCACCGCATCCAGAGCCCGGTCCAGATCGGCGTCATCAAACACGATAACGGGGTTCTTACCGCCGAGTTCCAGGTGCATCCGCTTGAGCGTATCGGCACCCTGCTTTGTGATGATGCTGCCTGTCCGGCTTTCTCCGACAAATGCGATGGCTTTGATCAAGGGGTGCTCTGTCAGCGCCTTACCGGCATCAGGGCCAAAACCGTTCACGGTATTCAGCACGCCCTTGGGCAGCCCTGCCTCTTCAGCGATTTCCACCAACAGGCGGGCGGACAAAGGTGAGTCTTCGG
The DNA here is from genome assembly GCF_059611225.1 of Ruegeria sp. CDSA246. Lineage (NCBI taxonomy): Bacteria > Pseudomonadati > Pseudomonadota > Alphaproteobacteria > Rhodobacterales > Roseobacteraceae > Ruegeria > Ruegeria sp. CDSA246. Next base: position 23,489 of record NZ_JBXWPD010000022.1, read on the forward strand.
CTGGTTTGTGGACCACGGTGCAGCCAGCGGCCAGAGCGGGCGCGATTTTCCAAGTCGACAGCATGAAGGGCGTGTTCCACGGAGTGATCACACCAACCGGGCCGATAGGTACACGAGTGGTGATATTCATTAACGTCGGCGATTTCAGGTGTTGCCCGTCGCGAGCCTGCACGACTTGATCCGCAAAGTAGCGAAAATTCTCGGCACCGCGCAGCGCCGCCTTGGACATGAACCGCAATGTCTGACCCGTATCCCAACACTCACACAGCGCAATTTCTTCTGCCCGGGCTTCGATCGCATCGGCAACGTTCAACAGGATCCGGCGGCGTTCGGTGGCGGGCATGTCGCGCCATTCAGTAAAGGCGGCATGGGCCGCTTTGACCGCTGCGTCGATATCGTCGGACGTGCCGTGTGCAACGTCGCAGATCACTGATTTATCCACCGGAGAGGTGGATTGGAAAACGCCCGCTGCGCCATCCCGGTCTTCGCCTGCGATACGGTTCTTGATGCCCGTTTCTTTGAACCGGGCCAGAAAGCCTGCCAGTTTCTCGATATTCGTATCCAGTACGCTCATGCGTCAGGTCTCCTGCTTTGTCGCAGCCAAATGATTCCGGATTGTGCCGGTCTTGGGCGAAAGGTCTGGGTCGATGTCACGCATCTCTAGTGAAAGCGCGATAGAGTGTTTCGAGAAGGCCGGTTCCAGATACGCTTCAACCGCGTTAAAGATACGCTGTGTGGCGTCCTTCTTAACGTCGTCAGGACGGCCAGCGCGAAGGCGGATTGAGATGTCCACAAAGCCATGCTTGGGATTTCCATCCGCAATGGCAAAATAGTCGACACGCGTGGCGCGGACGCGAATTCCCGGCATTGGAAAAGCTTCAATCCCCGCAGCGGTGTCTCGTATGCATTCGCACAAGCCACCGATGTCGACCCGATCGTCCAGATTGCCGGAGTATTCGACGTGGAAGTGTGGCATGACCTCTCCTTTACTACTTAACATGTTTAGTAAATTGCATCGCGACCGTCAAGAACTTGCTTTGTTAATCTTTGCAATTCCTGAAATGGCGTTCTAGAAGGCTGGAATGAACCGACAAAGCCATACCACGAGAACCTCTCGCGCTCTTCCGATTGCCCTGCTGCGCGCACGCGAAACCGTTATGGCCCCAATTCGGGATATGCTGCAGGGGATACAGCTGACCGAGCAAAAGTGGCGTATCCTTCGTGTTCTGGACGAAATGGGCGAAGTGGAACAAAGCACTATTGCAAATGAGGCCTGCCTTTTGCTTCCCAGCCTGACGCGAATTCTACGCACGATGGAGACTGATGGGCAGATATCCCGCCGTCAGGGCAGCACAGACAAGCGCCGCACCATGGTGAAGATCACCGATGAGGGGCGTCAAATTCTTGAAGAGAACCTTGCGACTTCGCTGGCGATTCACAATACGATCGAGGCGCAAATGGGGCAGGAAAAAATCGACAACCTACTGGATCTACTTGAGGAATTGCAGGCCGTAAAGGTGTGACCCCGACCTTGAAGACCGGGGCCAGCGTGATCACTACAGTCTCGCTAGTCCTGTATCCAGAGCGGACAGGATCTTGGCTACGTCATCAGACGTGATGACCAGCGGCGGAGACAATATGATGTTGTTTCCAGATACACGGACCATGACGCCATCTTCATATGTTGCTTTTTGAACCTGCAGCGGAAAATGTTTGGCAATTGGCGCCTTGGTCGCACGGTCCGAAACCAGCTCGAGCGCGCACATCAGACCTTCACCCCCTCGCACGTCACCGACTACGTCGTATTTGTAGGCCAGTTTTTTCAACCCGGCAAATAACTCATCACCCCGTGCAGCTGCGTTTTCCCATACCCGCAGGCGGTTGATCTCGGCCAGCGTGGCCAAGGCTGCGGCCGCGCCAACCGGGTGCCCGGAATAGGTGTAGCCCTGATCGACAGAAGCTCTGCCGGTAGTGTCGCTTTCGAACACCTCCGCAACCGCGCCAGAGATCATTGCCGCGCCGAATGGGAAATAGCCGTTTGTGATGGCTTTGGCCGTTGTCATGATATCGGGCTGCACCCCCCAATGTCGCGCGCCACTTTCGCTGCCTGTACGCCCAAAGGCAGTAATGATTTCGTCCGAAATCAGCAGAATTCCGTGCTTTGAGCAGACCTCACGCACCATGGGCATAAAGCTCTTGTGCGGCGGGATCACTCCGCCTGCGCCCAAGATTGGCTCCATAATAAATGCGGCGACGGTGTTTGCACCCTGGAATGCGATTTCGGCCTCCAGCGCTTTTACGCAAAGCTGCGCAAGACGCTCGGGGTCCGTCTCATCGAACGGGTTGCGATAGGTCCAGGGCGCGGGCACGTGGAAACAGCCCGGCATCATCGGCTCATAAGCCGCACGGAACTTCTGATTGCCATTGACCGAGGCAGCCGCGAAGTGGGTGCCGTGATACCCCTGTTTCAGGCTGATGAACTTGGTACGGCCAGCCTCGCCTCGAACTTTGTGAAACTGACGTGCAAGTTTCAGCGCGATCTCAACGGAATCCGATCCACCTGAAGTAAAGAATGCACGGGTCAATCCGTCAGGCGCAAAGAACTGCGCCAGCTCATAAGACAATTCGATCGCCTTGTCGTTGCTGGTGCCGCGAAAGGTTGAATAATAGGGTAGCGCGTTCAGTTGATCGGTGATGGCCTGCTTCACCGGATCACAGGAATAGCCCAGATTGACGTTCCATAAGCCACCCACTGCATCCAGCGCCTTGTGACCATCTACATCAATGATGCTGACTCCTTCACCTCCGGTCAGAATGGTCGGCGGGTTTTTCTGGCTGTCTGCCGGGTGCGCCATTGGTTGCCAGAAATGTCGGGCGTTGTTTTCTTTCAGAAAGTTGGAGTCTTTCATGTAGCGTGTCTCCGGAGATTTAGTCCGCCCGTCAATCATGGGTGGAATTCGGTTGGAAAATTTTCGGGCATCTGGCCGCCAAAGTTTGCGGTCAGTTCTTTCGAAAGGGTGTGGAGTGAGGTCAAAATCAACGGCTGCCGCGCGCTGGTTGCACGAATTTCGGGAACGGCAATCGCAATGGTTCCAATCGCGATCTGATCAATACCGAAGATAGGCGCCGCATATCCGAAGACACCGTCTTCAAAGCTGCCATTACTATTGGCCCAGCCCGCCTGGCCGATTTGTGCAACCCGGTCACGAATAATCTTTGGGTCTGTCATTGTTGCCTCGGTAAATCGGGTGAGTGTGTCGGATTCCAAGCGTTCCAGAAGGAAAGCGGGACCGAAGCTCAGCATGCATAATCCCGAAGCAGTCGCGTTGACCGGAATAATTTCGCTAGGGTCGAGACTTACGCGAACGCTGTGCTGCGTGGTTTCAACCACCAACGCGGTTTGTAGAGTGTCTTTTTCAAGCAGCGTAAGGTGCAGACTCTCTCCAACCTCATGCATCGCGGCCTGCATTTTCTGGCGTGCACCATCAAGGCCCGGCTTGGCAATTTCGCGCAGGGCGGCCAACCGTAGAGCAGCTGGTCCGATGGCATATGATTTCGTCTGCGGATTCTGCTCGATCAGGCCGAACTCTTCCAGTGCCCGTAAGTGGCGGAGGGCGGTCGCCTTGTTCAAACCAGCCAGGCGCGCAATGTGACTCAGCCCGATTTCCGGCTGAGAGCTTGAAAAGTACTCTAGCATTTTCAAGGCATTAAGTGCGGTGCCCATGTGTTTTGCCTCCTCTCGGTCAGGTTATACTTGACAGAAATAACTTAACAACGCAACATTATTATTGTTAACGCGGTTCATTTATTGAACCACTAACGGGAGGTGTCAATGAAGAAATTTCTAGCAACCGCCGTCTTTGTAGCGTCCGCAACCGCTGCACTGGCAGAGTATCCAGAGAAACCGGTAACCTTCGTGGTTCCATGGCCTCCGGGCGATCTTGAGGACGTGCTAACGCGAATGATCGCGGACGAATTTCAAGCCATGTACGACGTCCCGGCCGCGGTCGTGAACAAGCCCGGCGGCGGCGGCGGTCCGTTCCCAGGTGCAGTCGAAGTCGCCGCCGCCCCAGCGGACGGATACACTATTGGTTCTTTCGTCATTGGCGTTCCCGTCATTGGACCGGAAATCGGTATCCCTGAACTGAACCCGAACCCGTTCGATCCGATCGGTATTTTTCTGACTTACCCGTTCGTAATCGCATCCAGCAAGGATGCGCCGTTCTCGAACTGGGAAGAACTGGCGGAACACGGCAAGGACAACGATTTGGCGCTTGGTCATTTCGGCTCGGTCTTGCCGCCCACGCAGGTCACCTTTGCTGCTGCTGTCAGCAGCGGATTTGATTTTGCAAGTGAAGCAGCCTTTGATGCGTTGGATTGCAACACGCTGGCATCGGGTGACGTAGACGTCATCAACACCACGCTTCAACTTGTACTACCTTGCCTGGATGACGTGAATATTCTGGCGAGCATTGGCGGCGAGCGGATTTCGCTGATCCCCGATACGCCGACGATCGTCGAGCTCAACCCGGATCTGCCGCTGGCATTGTGGAACGGCCTGTTCGTTCACAAGGATACACCACCCGAGGCACGCGAAAAAATCACTGCAGCAGCACAAAAGGCGGTGCAGTCGGACAAGGCCAAGCAGCTTGCTGAGGAAACCGGTGCTCTGATCTACTGGCAGGACCCAGACGCATCCAACGCTCAGATTGAGCAAGACAAATCCTCTTTCGCTAAGATTGAAGAAATCCTGGGCGAGTAAGATCCAGATTGGGCGTGGGGCACTGCCTCACGCCTCTTTCAGGTTGGGAGGAAACGATGATTGCAAAGACTTTACAGGACATGTTCAAAAGATATCGCCGACCCGGCGATGTCGTTTTCGCCGTACTGTTTCTGGCATTCGCGGTGTTTCTTTTGTCCCAGCTGGGTGATCAGACCAAGGTCGTCAAACGAACCAAATGGTTCGCGCAGCCGGGTCTTTGGCCCACAATTGCAATCTGGTGCATGGTGGTGTTCGGGTTTCTGCATTGGCTTAGCTCGGCCTTGTCAGACCGGATCAGCGGCCGATGGACCGAGGTCGGGTTCTGGGTTCGGTCGTTCGAATATGTTGCCTATTTCCTGATCTATGTGCTGGTGGTTCCGCAGCTAGGATATCTGCCCTCAACCATGTTGTTCGCAGTCTTCCTGACCCTTCGTGTAGGGTTTCGTGGTGCAAATGCTATCGGAATAGCTGCGTTGTTCGGCTTTGTGGTCACCATCGTTTTCCGTGGCTTTCTTCAGGTCAAAATCCCCGCCGGAGCGGTCTATGAATACCTTCCGGATTCCGTGCGCGCCTTTGCGCTGACCTATCTGTAAGGGGCCACTATGGAAACGCTTCTTTCCGGTATTTCAATCCTGCTACAATGGCAGGTAATCGTGGCCCTGCTGATCGGTTCGATCGGCGGCGTCATCATCGGCGCTTTGCCCGGCGTGGGTGCGGCGGTGGCCATCGCAATCCTGTTGCCTGCCACCTTTGCGTTCGAGCCCATCGTAGGACTAACCCTGTTATTGGGTATCTACGGCTCGTCCATGTATGGCGGAGCCATTCCCGCGATCCTGATCAACACCCCCGGCACAGCGGTGAACGCGCTGACCACTTATGACGGATATCCCATGACCAAACGTGGGCAGGGCCACCGTGCGCTATCTCTGGCGTATTCGGCCTCGTTCTTCGGGGGCGTGTTTGCGATCATCTGTCTGATGGTGTTGTCACCAGTTCTGGCCCTTGTCGCCCCACATTTCGGCAGTCGCGAGATTTTCCTGGCCGCGCTATTGGGCATCATTCTGGTTGTGCTGGCCCACCGGGGGCAGATTTTTGCCGCTGGTATGCTGGCGGCCTTCGGTATTTTTCTGAATTCGGTGGGGCTGGAGCCCGTGAAATACACCCGCCGGTTCACCTTTGATCAAAGTTGGTTGGCTTCCGGCATTGATCTCATTGTGGTCGTGCTGGGTCTGTTTGCGATTAGTCAGGCATTTCTGCTGCTATTGGAAAAGAACCACGCGCCAGGCGACACCCATGTAAGTGGCAATATCTTTGCCGGTCTCAAAGAACTCCTGGGCGTGAAACGCGTTGCTACCGTGTCCTCAAGTATCGGTGTGTTCATGGGCATGGTGCCGGGCACGGGCGAGTTTACATCGCAATTTTTGTCCTACACCTATGCTCAAAAGACGTCAAAGAACCCAGAAAAGTTTGGTGATGGTTCACCCGAGGGACTCGTAGCGTCCGAGGCAGCGAACAACGCCGTTCCAGGCGCTGCGATGATTCCTCTGCTGGCTCTGGGTATTCCTGGCGAGGCGCTGACGGCAATGATGCTTTCGGTGTTCTATGTCCATAACGTGATCCCCGGACCGCAGCTATTCGAAAACCAGATGGATTTTGTATTGGCCCTGTATATGGCGCTGATCCTGCTTAACGTGATCGTTCTAGTGTTCCTGCTGTTTTCGACGAACCTGCTGCTGAAGATTATCCAGATCCCGACCCGGTTCCTTGGTGTCATGATCCTGATACTTGCCTTCGTGGGGGTCTATAGCCTGCGCAACTCGATCACAGATTGTGCCATTGCTGCCGGGTTCGGGGTTTTTGGGCTGATCCTAAAACGGCTGGACCTGCCGATTGTTCCAATCATTTTGGGCATGGTTCTTGGCGGGATTATGGAAACCAAGCTGCGCAGCGCAATGGCACGGGTCAAAACGCCGCTCGACTTCATCGACCGGCCCATCGCGGCCGTTCTGTTTGGCCTGATCGTTCTTATCCTGATCCTGCACTGCCGAACGCTGTATTTCGAATTCAAAAACAAACTGCGGCCGGAACCTACGATGCAACCCGTGGATTCCGATAATCCGAACCAGCAAGGATAAGCGACCTATGGATCAACTTGCCATCGATGCGCTACGTGGTCAGCCCGTACCGCCACGGAGCCTTCTAATTGATGGGCGTCACGAGGCCGCAGCGGCAGGAGGGCAACTGGATGTCATTTCTCCAATTGACGGTCAGGTTCTAACTCAAATTGCCGAGGGCACCCCCGCGGATATGGAGCGGGCTATTGCGGCGGCCCGCACGGCGTTTGAAGACGGACGCTGGTCGCGGGCTGCACCTTCTGTACGCAAGAAGGTGTTGTTGAAACTGGCCGATCTGATTGAAGAACACGCTTTGGAACTGGCCGTTCTGGGCGTGCGGGACAACGGCACTGAGATCAACATGGCCATGAAGGCCGAGCCGATGTCGGCTGCGGGCACGTTCCGCTATTATGGCGAGGCCATAGACAAGATCTATGGTCAGATTGCGCCCACAGCTGAAAATGTGCTGGGTCTCGTGCATCACGCGCCTGTCGGCGTTGTCGGGGCGATTGTGCCGTGGAACATGCCGATGATGATCGGTGCGTGGAAGATCGCGCCGGCGCTGGCGGCGGGCAACTCGGTGGTGTTGAAACCTGCGGAATCGGCCTCGCTATCACTTTTGCGATTAGCCGAATTGGCGCTTGAGGCAGGTGTGCCGGACGGTGTCCTGAACGTCGTCACAGGCAAAGGCAGCGTGGTTGGTGAAACACTGGCCCTTTCGATGGATGTAGACATCATGGTTTTTACCGGCTCGGGCGCTACAGGGCGGCGGCTTCTGGAGTATTCCGCGCGCTCGAACTTGAAACGCTGCTACTTGGAGCTTGGCGGAAAGTCCCCCAACATCGTGTTCAACGACGCCCCCGATCTCGCGCAGGCGGCCAAGGTCTCCGCCGCAGGTATTTTCCGAAATTCAGGTCAGATTTGCGTCGCGGGATCGCGCTTGCTGGTTCAGGAGGATATTCACGAAGATTTCGTCGCCGAGATTGTCAAACTCGCGCAGGCCTTCCGCGTCGGCGATCCGCTGGACTTGAACACACAGATCGGGGCAGTGCACTCATTGCCGGAATTGGAAAGCAATCTGGATTTCGTCGCCCAAGCCGAAGCGGAAGGTGCTGAGCGCCGTGCCGGCGGTGACCGCATTCTGACGGAAACGGGCGGCTATTATATGGCCCCCACTGTAATGAACGGGGTCAAACCTACCGACAATCTGTTCCGCAATGAGGTCTTTGGTCCGGTTCTGGCCGTGACACCGTTCAGGGACGAAGATGAGGCACTGCGCCTGGCAAATGACAGCGTTTATGGATTGGCCTCGGGCGTGTGGACTGCAAACCTGAGCCGTGCACATCGCATGGTGGCGGGCATCCGCTCTGGCGTCGTACACGTCAATACTTATGGCGGCGCGGACGGCACAGTGCCCTTGGGTGGTGTAAAGCAGTCGGGCAACGGTCACGACAAGTCTTTGCACGCAATGGAAAAGTACTTCGATCTGAAAACAGCCTGGATTCAGTTGTAAGACAAAAGCCTGCGAGGAGAAGATTACCATGGGCGAAAAGACTATCTTGCTGATCGGCACCTATGACACCAAAGACCCCGAGATGCGCTACATCGAAGAATGCATCACTGCGCAGGGTGGCAACGTGCTGACCATGGATGTCTCGGTTCTTGGGGATCCGACCACGCCCACAGACATTTCCAAACATGATGTGGCCGCGGCCGGTGGTATGACCATAGATGAGGTGATCGCGCTCGGTGACGAAAACAAGGCTTTTCGCGTGATGTCGCGGGGCGCAGCAACGCTTGTGGCGCAGGTCTACGCCGAGGGCAAATTTGATGGGATGCTCGCAACTGGTGGCACGATGGGCACCGATCTGGCGCTGGATTGTGCGCAAGCTTTGCCAATGGGTGTGCCGAAATACATTGTCTCCACCGTCAGTTTTTCACCGCTGATTCCGCCACACCGTTTGGCGCCGGATATTCAGATGATCCTGTGGGCCGGCGGGCTTTATGGTATGAACTCGGTTTGCCGCTCATCGCTAAGCCAGGCCGCAGGCGCTGTTCTAGGCGCAGCCCGCGCCGTCCAGCGCCCCCGGCGAGATCGCCCGATGATCGGAATGACCTCGTTGGGCTCATCCTGTCTGCGTTACATGAAAACTCTGAAACCCGCGTTGGAAGAACGGGGATACGAAGTGGCCGTGTTCCATTCAACGGGCATGGGCGGTATGGCATTTGAGAAACTTGCGGGTGAGGGCGCGTTCTGCTGCGTAATGGATTTCTGCATGCAGGAATTTGCCAACATGCTTGCAGGTTCGTTGGTGTCCTCGGGGCAGGACCGGCTGACAAATGCCGGGCGCGCAAGCGTGCCGCAAATGGTGGCCCCAGGCGCGCTGGATCTCTTGGATTTTGCGGGTTGGCAGGACATTCCCGACCAATATGCCGACCGTCCGTTCCACGAACATAATCGCCTGATCAAAAGTGCGGTGTTCAATGCAAGAGAGCGACGGGCCGCTATTCGAGAAATGGCCGGTCGTCTGAAACAAGCCACCGGCCCAACCCATTTTTTCCTGCCCACCGGCGGTGTTGAGGAATGGGATCGCGAAGGCCAGGAAGCGCATGACCCGGAAGCGCTTGCCGAAATGGTTGACGAGGCCCGCAGCGTGATGCCTGCAGTTGCACCAACTACGGAAATTGACGCCCATATCAATGACGACGCATTCTGCGATGCTGTACTCAAACAGTTCGATAAATGGATGAATGAAGGGGTGGTTAAGACGACATGACCAAAAAAGCCAAGAACATCCTGTTTATCATGTTCGATCAGCTTCGGTTCGACTACCTGAGTTGCACTGGGCATCCAAGTTTGAACACGCCTCATTTGGATGCGCTTGCGGGCAAGGGAGTGCGGTTCTCCCATTGCTATGTTCAATCGCCCATCTGCGGTGCCTCAAGGATGAGCTTTTACACAGGGCGTTACGTGCACAGCCACGGCGCCGCCTGGAATAATTTCCCGCTCAAGGTCGGAGAGGTCACTCTGGGCGATCATCTGCGCGAACGTGGGATGGATAGTTGGTTGATCGGAAAGACGCATATGAGCGTGGATCAGGCAGGGATGGACCGTCTGGGCATTTCGCGCGACGGAGTGATCGGAGCGCGTGTCGCGGAATGTGGTTTTGATGTTTTCCTACGTGATGACGGCTTATGGGGTGAGGGGCCGCAAGGCTTTTATGACAAAAGACGTTCACCCTATAACGAGTATCTGAAAGGGCAGGGGTATGAGGCTGAAAACCCCTGGCAGCACAATGCCAATGCCGGGGTTGATGAAGACGGTGGTGTCGCTTCGGGTTGGTTTATGCGGCATGCTGATAAGCCTGCAAACATTAAGGAAGAAGATAGCGAAACGCCATGGCTGACGGGACAGGCGATTGAATTTATAAAAACGCAGGATGCAAATTCCGCTGGGCCATGGATGTGCCACCTGTCCTATATCAAGCCGCACTGGCCTTACATTGTTCCAGCGCCGTATCATGACATGTACGGGGCAAAAGATGTTTTGCCGGTGGTCCGTTCGGATAGCGAACTGCAGAATCCACACGCTGTCTATGAAAAATTCATGAAGAACGAAATCGGCCAAACCTTTAGCAAACCGGGCGTGCGTGAAAAGGTGATACCCGCCTATATGGGGCTGATCAAACAGGCTGATGATCAGATGGGCCGCCTGTTCAATTGGCTAGAAGAAAATGGTCATATGGATGATACGATGATTGTCGTGACTTCCGACCATGGGGACTACCTCGGTGATCATTGGATGGGTGAAAAGGATCTCTTCCATGATCCGTCGGTGCGCGTTCCTTTGATCATCTATGATCCGTCACCAGAATCAGACGCAACACGTGGCACTGTTTGTAGCGCGCTAGTCGAAGGTATTGATCTGGCAGCAACATTTGTTGATCTGGCAGGTGGCGATGTCCCGGATCACGTTATCGAAGGCCGCTCGCTACTGCCGTTCCTGTATGGCCGAACCCCCGCGGCATGGCGCGAATATGTGGTTAGCGAATATGATTACTCCGCCACGCCCGAAGCCGCGGCTTTGGGCCTTGACCCCAAACAGGCACGCCTGTTCATGCTGGCGGACAAGGATTGGAAATTCATCTTTGCCGATGGTGGGTTTCGCCCGTTATTATTTGACCTGAAAAACGACCCTAAAGAGTTGAATGATCTCGGTGCCGACTTGGGCCATGCCGAGGTTATCAACATGTTCATGAAGCGCTTGTCAGAATGGGCGCGCCGTCCATCGCAACGTACAACGGTTTCAAATGACACGTTGCTGAAGAAGCGAGACGGGAGTGCGGCCGACGTCGGTATTTTTATCGGTGTTTATGATGAGCGTGAATTGCCCTACGATGTAATAGAGAAAACGATCAGGCGCCGGTGAGACTTACTGGGTTTTGTCCGCTGTCCCGACCTCCAAATGGATTGCGATTTTGCGGTCGCAGCTAAAGTCCAGAAAGCGGGCTGCGACCACAGCATTTGAAGACTGTGCTCAAGGTCGTGTGTGGGTGGCACCTGCATTGCAAGTGTTTTCTGTGTTGATGGCGGCGGTCCGTCAGTACTGTCGTGTGTTCGGCCTGTTCACGCAGCCAGTGTATTTGGCCGCCGGCCGTGATGAGTTCCGCAAGCAAGGTTCCTATCGGCTAATCGACCTCGATTGGGGCCGCGACATTGGTCGGAGTGTCCTGGCTTTTGGTTGACTTAAGTCCGATCATCACATCAAACGTCTTGCATCTCTGGGCAGGTCGGCCTTGTCAGGCGGTCGGCTGCCGGTATTCCTGTTGTTTTGTCAGCATCACCCAGATTATCCAGGCGCTCTGGATGCTTCCTGCCCATCAGCGCCCGCGACGTCATGCCGGTGATCAAGAGTTTTCGGATGTATCGGTCGCCTTTCTTAGTGATCTTGCCTAACTTTTCCTTTCCGCCGCTGGATTTGTTGAGCGGCGTCAGCCCCAGCCAGGCTGCAAGGTCGCGGCCGGTCCTGAATTGCTTAGCATCACCGATGTTCGCCACAACGGCGGAGGCGGTAACCCCAGCAAGAGAAAGCATAGTGTGTTTAATGCTCAGGGTGATGATGCGCTAGCTTTGGTCGATGAAGCTTGGAAAAAACGCGGAGCACCTGATCCAAATGATCCATTAGCATATGTGGTCCCAATGGGTCGGACGATAGGAACGGCTGGCGAAACCAATATTCGGATTGTTACTATGACCAGAAACGGCAGCGAAATCAGGACAGCTTATCCATGGCCCTAAAGAAACATTGGTGTCCAAACTGTGATCAAGGTTGGGTTGTGCCAGTTCGAATAAAATCTACTGGGCAGATCGTCTATGTATGCGAAGAATCTGAAGAGACTTGGTTGTCAGAGGAAGACATTATGCCAAGCCCTTGGTCGGAAGTTCCGAAGCAAGGTCATTACTGTTATCTCAATAATCTGATGGAGGCAGCGGGCTTAGGCGCGACTGAATACGAGGGTCTTGTATGGCTAGAGGTGGAGTGAATGTGCTCTTTCGCCTAGTTCAAGCTTTCCTGATTTTGCTGTTTACAGTCTTTGGAGCAAGTTCGGCTTGGGCTATGCCTGACGGCTGGTCTGAAATCTACTATCCGGTCGCTGTCAGCTACGACGATAGTCGACCAGGTGATCTTGCATTTGCGGCCAGAGCACCTCCCCAAGAGCTAAATCACGTGAGCGCGAGCTCTCCCGCCATTTTTGATCCTGCAGCAGTAGGTTGGTTCGGCCATGCTTTTGGTACGGCCAATCAATCGATCAACCTCGGCCATTTGACCCGGCTCGCCGGGCCTAATGTAGCGCCTACCGGCGCACTGAACTCAGTAAACTATCACGCTGTGGCGTTGGATGTTTCGATCGCAGGTGCTCATCTAACGAACGTGAGCAGTAAAGGCGCGCTGCACCGCTGGAGTGTTGCAGAGGAAGTATCAGCGTTTTTCCACTCCACAATTGCCACAAATAAGGGACCGTTGCCACCGCGTGTCGATATTTCTGATGACCTAAATCGTATCAATCGATCTGATGTTGATGCTCAATACCTCTACCGAGACCCTGATGCTGGTCATGGAATCGAGATTACGCTTAAAAATGGCTCCTTGGAATTCAATGTCGCAGCGGGTGGTGATGCGGCGGCGCTCGGGTCAGGGACAGACATGTTCAATAGTGCAATGCTTCGCCTACAACGTGATGGGGTAAAGGTTGATAGAGTGCAAGGTGTGTGGATTCCAGGTACGGGCAGCGATAACTATTCGCAGTTCATCAATAATGTGAATTCAGGTATGACTCGAACTGACGCAGCGAGGAATACATGGACTGGACGCATCGCAGCCAGCCATGGCTATTCGGAAGTTGTTGAGACGACCAGGCCTGGTAGTAACGTTATCGATTTTGAGTTCGTGAGGCCGTAGTATGAAACGGAACTGGGCAAGTAGAGTTGACGATGGCGCTAAACCGTCGGAGCTTTTGTTAGAAGTACTGGAAATTGACCCTAGTTTATCAGGAGGCCAACTTGCTGGGTTTATGATGGAAGAATTTCCAGGCATTTACAGGCATGCAGGGACTTTTGTATCCCGATGGATTCGGCCAGGTGCAACTACTACTCACGGCCTAACCACAGCAGATATGGACGAGCGTGTGCTCGAACTGATTGCCGAATGGAAAGCCATGCGTAGAGACAATTAAAGGGTGTAAACCTGAGGCTTGAGTATTCTTCGCCAAATTATTGGCTTGATTACTACGATGCTGCTCTCGATTTTGAGTGCGGCGGCTATGCCGATGGTACCATCAGAGCATATCCGAAGTATTGACATGGAAAACGCAATTCAAAGAGCAACTGTATCCCTCATTCAGCAGTTTATAGGTCGGCTAGACGATGAATGGCTGGACGACTATCAATCGACTGCTGAACACGGCGAATGGGGCGTAGCATTCGAAAACCTGTGTGAGCAGCTGTTTGAATTCGACGTTTTGCCAGACGAGCAGGAATTTCAAACAATCTGCGAGATTGGTGAAAGCATGAAGATCGATCCACAAAGATGGAATTTTCTTGCCCCCCAAAAAAATTGAGTATGTTCGGCCAGTTGCGTCATATCATCGGCTTGGTCGTTGCAGTGTTGATCACCGCTTTCGTCCGCGTTCCACTCGGAAGATGCAATGTTGCGTGCGGATACCGTTATGAGAGGGCAACCACTTCAAGACGCAATAGCCGCAAACCCGACCGCTAATACTCATAGGTTTACATTTGACGTTGGCGAGGACGTTGGCAGAGGGTATCGACGCATTGGATCAGCTAACCCAAACAATGTCGGGCGAAATGGGCCACCGGAAAGGGTTGATGGACTAACGCACGTCCAAGTCGCAGTGGAACGAAATCCAACAACAGGGGAGTGGGAAACAATAACAATGTTCCCATCGCTACCATGATGAATTACTCGCAAAAGTTTCCTAATCTGACACACCTACTTGATGTAGCTTCTATCGGCTTAACAGAGAACGAGCTGAAAGGTCTTGTTAAGCGTGAGACAGAGCGTCACTCAGCTTTGAGACTCGAAATCATTAGTTCCTTTGAAGCCCCCAGCTTCTCTTGGAGGGAAATATTGAACCACCCTGATGTTGGTGAGGTTTATGAGGCAGAAACAGATGAGGAAGCACGTGAGTTCGCAATAAAAATGTTCTTAAAACCTGCAACAAGCTAACGGCCCTTGACCCAGTCCCTGGATCCGGGCCGTTAGGCTGTAGAATCCGTTCCTTTTTCTTTATCAAGGACTTCTTTGTTCCACGCACCATTGGCAGCGTCATCTTTGAAGTTGGCACCGCAGGTGCAGGTACACTTATCAAATTCGGTGGCAAAACTTGCCTGCGCGTCGGTGACAATCTCCTGGCAGCAACCGCAGATGGTGCGGGTGAGGTGAACGGTCTACCGCGCAAGATCGTCATCGACAAAAGTGGAGCCAATACAGCTGGCATCAAGGCGATCAACAAGATGCTCAAAAGCTATGGCTGCCCGATCCCGATCGAATTGGTCAGGCAGAAATACCTCAATAACATCATTGAGCAAGATCACCGTTTCATCAAACGAAGGATCAGACCCATGCTGGGATTCAAATCTTTCGCTTCAGCCGCATCTGTCCTGGCAGGCATAGAACTGGTCAACATGATCCGCAAAGGCCAATTCACACCCGGCCTCCGTCCGTTTCAGCAGTTCGCCCAACTGGCAGGGTAAACCGCTCACCAATTCCACTAATGCTCTGCCATCTGAAAAGTTTGCGACGGAACCCACGCCGTATGCCGCCCCTTGGGTCTCAGGGTCCGAGATGGCATCAATCAGGAATTGTGCAAGTGCCAACAGGGAAACTGCTGTTCTGTTTTCGGGAAAAGCATCTCTTTGGGCACGGTATGCCGTCACACCGGGTTTTTGAGAAATCCCGCGCGGGCCGAGGTCCAGTTTAGGCCAGAGTTCTTCAAGATATCCTCCATGCGATCGGCGCTGCGTACAACGTTCGGCACAACGAAACGAAGGAGCTTTCCGAGCAGCGTTTGGTCTGGAAATAGCAAAGCCGTTGAAGTCACCAAGACCCGCTTGAGTCTGGTCGCCGACGCCGCTTTGACGATGGCGTAAAAAGATCGGAAATACACAGAAGTGGCGGCTTTTGTTGGCAGCTCACCGCCCAAGGCCGAAACAACGGCGCCGTGGTCGCGAAACACTGATGCGAGAAACTCAGGATCAGAGTGATCACCGACCACCACGTGCAATCTTGGGTGTCGTAGATCGGGCGTTTTGACTGCAGAACGAACGACCGCTGTGACCTCCATGTCCCGTGCGTGCACAGCTACGAGCACAAGCTTACCTGTCCGCCCATTCGCGCCCAAAAGAACGAGTTTCAAAGTCTTCTCCATTCAATCGGAAAGTGCGTTTGCGACCTGCATTAGGCGGAGAGGCAAATCTTGTTGCTGTCAAGATCCCTGACGTAGGCCGAGAAGCGCGGTCCACGTTGGTTCGGTTCGCCTTCGCTCGTGCCACCAAGCTCGATGGCCAATGCGTGCAGCCTTACGACCTCTTCAGCCGACCCGACGCTGAAGCCGACCATGGTTCCGTTGCCATTCGTGGCGGGTTTTTCGTCGAACGGGATGGCAGCTGCAAAGGCAAAATTAGGTCCGAGCCAGTAAGTCATTCTGTCGGTGGGCGAGACGCGCTTTAGGCCTAATTGACCAAAAAGCTGGTCATAGAAGTGCGTTGCGGCGGCCATGTCGTTGGTACCGACGACGAAGTAGTTCATTTGCATGATGGGATGTCCTTTGAGATTGCGCTGAGTCTTGTGAGCGTCACTGACCGGTCAGTCTGAAAAACTCGATCAGCTGACCGTTGGGGTCGGTGATCTTAAGCAAGTGGATGCCCGGCTCTTCGATGATCTCCGGCGCGGTCACACCGGCAGAGGTGGCGCGGGCGTGCAAGACCTCCAGATCGGCGGATTGCAGGTAGGGAACCGCGCCCGAACCTGCCTCGGACCCCGGTGCGTACTTGTCCCGTGACACGATTGCGAACCAGCCACCAGCCACATCGAACGCCACGAATTCGGGTAGCCCGATTGTCGGTTCACTGTCGAACAGGGCGCGGTAGAAGGCCTCCGATTCCTCCATGTTGTCGGTCGGCACATAGACGCCCATGGCCATGATCGGCGCAGTTCCCCGCTGCTCCGCCGACTCCGCAACGAGTGCTGTTGGCATAACAGCGGCGAGGGTTAGAGCAATGAAATGTCCCATCTTCTGATCTCCATTTTATAATGTTTTTCCTGCATCTACCGCGCCTATGCTGACAGCGTGTTGTCAGCATATTGTCAGTATGCTCTGTTTCATCGAAAGGAGATCACATGAGGCGCGGCGACAGGCTATTTGAAGTCATCGAGATCCTGAGACGTGCCAAAAGCCCGATCTCTGCCCAGTCTATTGGTGAGGAACTGGGCGTGACCAAGCGCACGGTGTATCGCGATGTTGCAGCGCTGATCGGACAGGGCGTACCAATCAATGGCGAGGCCGGGGTCGGCTATGTGTTGGAGCCGGGCTTTCATATGCCACCGCTGATGCTGACCCCGGACGAAATCGAGGCCGTTACGCTTGGCATGCTGTGGGTCCAGACCCGAGGCGAACCCGAGCTTGCGCTGGCGGCTGAGAAGCTAATCACCAAGCTGGAAGCTGTCGCACCTGACAAGTACCGGACGTCGTTTCTTCAGCCGGCCGTAAGCGTTGCGCCCGTCGCGCAGCCGGTTGAAGTACTCGGCGCCGCGGCCATTCGTCTGGCCATTCGGCGCCGCCAAAAAATAGCTCTGAAATATTCGGACCACTCAGGCCAACAAACTCGTCGTGTGATCTGGCCCATGCTGCTGGGTTATCGGGACACCAGTCGCATCATCGCTGCATGGTGTGAGATGCGAGAAGGCTTTCGTTACTTTCGGACAGAACGGATCATTGAGGCGGAGGTCCTCGAAAACAGTATTCCTCGGCGAATGGACCTACTTCGCGCAGAGTGGCGTAATGCGACGGATGCAGAACGTAAGCGCTATGAAGAGGGGGCATAAGACAAGGGTTGCCGAAGGACCGCATTGGGGAAGCAGCAGCGCAGCGGAGCGCTGCTTAAGCAACGACAGGATTTGGCCGTCAGTTGGATCAACAAAAAAGCGTTAGGGGCAATGCTGTGCTCGCTCCGAGGGCAGTTTCGAGCCAAAGCCGTTACCGCTGAGGCACTGGATGCGCTGACCAACTAGATTACAGCGGCCATTGAAGAGAATGTTGGGCCAGACCAAGTCTTGGTGGCTACATTACAAAAAGACTGAGAAACATCGAACGCCTCTACCTAAAGACAAGCCCAAAAATACATTCGGTGTCCTCTAGTTAGTACCGTGTGACCTCGACTGCGACTGCAGCAAATACCACGCCAATCAACAGAGCCTTTGTATTCATTGACGGACGGCTGGGTAGTTTAACCCGAAGAGACAGGGCTATTATCACACC
>NZ_JBXWPD010000023.1:0-39185 GCF_059611225.1 Ruegeria sp. CDSA246
AGTTCGCTGAGCTCGCCTCTTAAACCCACTGCCGCAGCGCGATATTGTAATCCAACCAAAACTTCGCAACACAACCGTTTGTTAGGCAGCTTCCCTGAAGATACGCATCGAGCCATTCAAGTTTCACTCAAAACCAGGCAATCGCATTTGTTCAAAGCGTAACCATGCGACTGATCGTTGGCATGCATGCCCTACTGCCCGCCTGCAATGTTGACTTGGCCCACAATCTTCGCACCGCTTTGGCATATCGGCGGCTAGTGTTTTTGCTACAGAAGACGGTGGCCAGACTTGGGAGCGGCGCAATTTCTTCGCACGAGTCAATATTCAAGGTGTATCATTGCACTTGGCCAGCGACCTGTCGTTCGTAATCCACGGCATCGAACCAGCCTAGTGAATTGGTGATACGACAGTTTTCGTCCAGTTCCCATTCTTCCCAGCCGCTGGCCTTGACGAGGTTACCTGTATCCGAATGATGCCCTTCAAGCGTCCAACCAAAGATGGCGTGATCTCCGGCAAAACGAACAAAGTCCCTTGTAAGCTTCAAATCGGGAAAAGAAGACATGAAACCACCCGCCATGGCAATTATCGCGTCGCGCCCAAATTGGTTTTCCCCTCGGTTGATCGTGATACCCTTGTCAGGAGCATAGTGATCGGCGACCGCCTCGGGATTTCCCGAGTTCCATGCCGTAGTATAAGCCTCGGTCATTCTTTCGAACTCATTTTTATTCAGTCGCATGCCAGCCTTCCCGTCTCCAAACCCCAAGCCAACTTAGTTGGCGCCCCACTCTTATGTCCACAAGCCAAATATGGCGTTATTCTGTAGCGATTTGAGCAAATTCGCAGTCTGAGGAATACTCGTTGCCCAAACTGACTTAATCGGGAACACTACGATTCTCAAACCCTCTTAGAAGACCAATTACCCTATGTCCGATCTCATTGAATGGCTGACACGAAGGAAGCTCCTTAATCTGGAAGCGGTTCTGGTCGAGAATGAGATCGATCTTGATGTCCTTTATGACCTAACGGATGAGGACATGCGTGAGATCGGCCTTTCACTGGGTTCGCGCAAGCGGTTGCGAGCGGCTATTGAAGCAGTTGAACCTAATCAATCCCAGTCTGACGCGACAAGTACAACGGATATCAAGCGCGAAGCCGAGCGTCGCCATTTGACGACGCTGTTCGTAGATCTTGCCGGATCAACAGCAATGTCAGCGCGGTTGGATCCCGAAGACATGAGCGAAGTGATCAAGCGCTATCAAAATACCGTTGCCGGTATCATCACCCGCTATGAAGGGAATGTCGCTAAATATATGGGTGACGGTGTACTGTGCTATTTTGGTTGGCCGGTGGCGCATGAAGACGACGCCAAACGCGCTGCGCGCTCTGCGCTGGAAATTATCGGGGCGATCGCCGAATTGCGTTCGCCTGATGAACAGGCACTATCTGTTCGGGCCGGAGTAGCGACCGGCATGGTCGTCGTCGGCGACCTCATAGGGGAAGGAGCATCAAGGGAAGAAACCGTTGTTGGCGACACGCCAAACCTTGCAGCGCGTCTTCAGACATTGGCTGAGCCGGGGCAGGTTCTGGTTCCAGAATCGACGAAGCAATTGATCCAAGACTCGTTCGAGTTAGAAGAGTTAGGCTGTTTCGACATTAAGGGATTGGACTCGCCAGTACCGGCGTGGAGGATCGGAACCGAGCGCAGCTTGGAAAGCCGGTTCGAGACCGAAGATATCAGTCCTGTTCTGCCGATGATCGGGCGCAACCATGAACTGGGACTGATCATGGAGCGCTGGCATCGCGCAATTTCCGGGGAAGGCCAAGTCGCTGTTCTGATCGGTGAGGCAGGCATCGGCAAGTCCAGACTGACGCGTGCCGTCATTGATGCGGTCTCGACGCAGGATCACTTCCGGATGAACTATCACTGCTCGCCCTACCACACGGATTCAAGTTTCTTTCCTGTTATCCGGCAGCTTTCACATGCCATGGGCCATCTGGAAACTGACACTGCCAGCAAAAAAATTGCAAAGCTTCGCAAGCAACTCCGGGCCGCTGACCCAAAGATTATTGCTGAACTCCTGCAGATTGAAACTGGTCCATCTGCCGAAAATCCCGATCTGACACCACAACAACTCAGAGTTCGGATCATGGAAGAAACCTCGGCAGAATTGCAGGCGCTTTCACGGGAAAAGCCAGTTCTCCTTGTCGTAGAGGACGCACATTGGTGCGATGCCTCGACGCTCGCGATGCTCGAGGCGTGTCTGGATCGAATTGCTACCGAGCGGGTAATGATCTTGATTACCGGTAGACCGACTTTCCAGCACGCGTTCGGAGGTCATCCAATCGTATCCAAGCTTACCCTAAACCGATTGGGGTCCGAGCAGATCGAGGCTGTTCTCGCAAAGATATCAGGTGGGAAAACCCTTCCCGACGAACTGACTAAAGAAATCATCCACCGAACCGACGGCGTTCCCCTGTTTGTCGAGGAACTGACAAAAACCATTTTGGAATCCGGCGACCTGATTGAAGCCGAAAACAGCTTCCAACTTGCCGGTCCTATTGATCGGGTGACTATCCCAGCGACCCTGCATGATTCCCTAATGGCCCGGATCGACCGGCTTCAACCCGTGAAGGAAATCGCCCAGATGGCCGCCTGCATCGGGCGAAGTTTCGACCGTGCGTCGTTGACAAAAATCGCCCGGGTCGATGATTTGGCGCTTGACGATGCGCTGGGGCAGCTTGAACGCAGCGAGCTCGTGTTTCGACGGGGGATACCTCCGGATGCGACATATGTCTTCAAGCATGCGCTGGTTCGGGATGTAGCCTATGAAAGCTTGCTGAGACGTCGACGTTTAGAAATCCACCACAGGCTCACGGATCTGTTTGAGGCCGACCCGAACGCGCCCTCGGAGTTGATCGCACATCATGCGACTGAGGCTGGGTTGGCGGAAAAGGCTATTACGCTATGGGGCGACGCTGCCAGAAAAGCTCAGGCCCGGCCGGCTTATGTCGAAGCAGGAAATCATCTGCACAATGCCTTGACGCTGGTTGCAGGCTTGCTGGACAAACCGGAATGGCGCGAACGGGAACTGGCGCTTCTGGTGCAGCTTGCTCAGGTACATATCGCCAAGGATGGCTACGCCTCAGCCGAAGCCAGCAACGCATTCTCACAGGCGCTGGAAAGGATAGAGGCAACCACGGACCCAGAACTCAAGGTTGCAATCTACTATGGGACGTGGATCGCGCCTTATATCGGCAACGATCTGCATAAAGCGTTCGGTCTGGTTTCGAGACTTGTAGAAGACATGGCGAACGAGCGCGCTCCGATCCCGAAGCTGATCTCGCGCCGGATGCGGGCTGCGACCCTGATCGCCAAGGGCCGCTCTGCTGAAGCACTTCAAGATCTCGAAGTCGCTTATGAACTCTATCGGTCGGCCGAGATCATAGATTTTTCGACGAAATTCGCCCAGGATCCAGGAGTGCAGATCTGGTGCTATATGCTCCTTGCGCAGTGGATGTGCGGCGACGAAGACACGGCGCAACAGACCTGCGTCAAGGCCCTTGCTCGAGCCCGCGAGCTCAAACACGCCAACACAATCTGTTACGCTGGTCTGCACGCTGTCACCTTATCGATCTGGATTGGCGACTTGGAAAGTGCAACCGAGATCAATGAGGAAATGCGACAGGTCTCAAACGAGCACGACATGGCGTTGTGGAAGAATTTTGTTGCCATTCATGACGCTGTCCTGGCTTGCATGACGGATGCGCCTGGCGCCGTCCATCAATTGGACAAGGCCTTGGAAGAGTATCGTGCAAAAGGATGCTGGCTTTGGGTAACGCTCTATTTGGCTGAACACGCGAAAGCCCTACTCAGGGCCGGTGATCCCAGCGCGGCCCTACAAACAGTGGTTCGCGCTTTGCGAGAACAGGATACCACAGGAGAACACTGGGCAGAGGCTGAGTTGCTGCGTATCAAAGGAGAAATCAGAGCAGCACAAGGAGATACCGATTCAGCGAGTGCCGCCTTTGACCAGGCTATCTCGGTTGCCCAGACTCAAAAGGCCCAAATATTGATCGAGCGCGCGTTTCGTTCAAAACAGATTCTCCTCGACGCAAACGGCTGAGCATTCGGGTTTCTCGCTCGCATCTTGGAGCATAACCCTTCTATGCAAACGTTTAAGGTCGTCATTTCCATTAGATGCAACTTCGATCATACTGAACCCTCTGCCACCAATAGATCAGCTGCAACATTTGCTACGATTGGTGAACAACGCGTTACAGGGTCGGCCCGCAAAGGAGACATCCAGCAGCCAACCGAAATGCTGCGGTAGCGCCCGCTTTGCTGCCATTCGCTGCACTAGCGAGAAAGGAGACCTGTCGAACTCACGAACTGCGGGACAGCGGCGACTTGCATTCGAAATCTAATGCCGTCTTCGCTTCCGGTTAGTTGGGTGTGTATTGGCGACGTAATTTTGCCATGCGATCACGGTCTGTTTCGGGTTATCGCCACTCACCGCGTACACGCCAGTGGCAACAATCGGTGTTGCGGAGCGTGTCTCGTTCTCTTCTGTGAGCCCTTCGGATTGTGGGCCCCGGAATTCAGAGAGATACGCCACCCCCGAAACTCTCAAACCCGTTTGTTGTTTCGGTCACATCCGCCTCGAAATGGAGGATTAAGGGCATTACCAAGGGCTCGATGTGCTCATTCCATACCGGTCCTTTGTAGAAACTATCTTTGATCCTGTCTCGCTCCTCGAGCGACGAGAATGCCCGCATCCAGTGGACTTTGTCAGGATTGTCCAGATCCCGCAGAGGGCCAAAGACCAGCATCCCGGCGTCGCGCAGTGCAACACGGTTCTCCTGCTCAAAGAACTCGATAAACTCCTCGCGACGTCCGGGTTTTAGTGTGTAGCGACGAACTTCGATAATCATGTGTGTAACCTGTTCGCTCAGAAAGTTCTCTTGGGGGAAGTCTGTTGAGATTGATCCTTACCGTACCACTTAACGTACTCATTTGTGACACTAGGAACTCAAAACTTCCTGGGTTTCCGCACCCACGTCAATCTTGATAACCCATGATATCTCCCTCCGCATTATGGATGTGGTTGATACCAAATCTCTGTAGAAGTCCGCCAAGTTCGAACAAAGTCTGTCCAGACCCACTAGCCATCGATTGACCGAAATAACGGATCTTGCCGCATATGAATTTCATACGTCGAATTTCGGAGCGATGCTGCATGCATTTTCTTGATGAATCCGGTCGAACATCCGACTGCCTCCAGCCGAGGTGACCGAGCCAAAGACGCCTCTTCCTTCGAGTGCTTATTTTAAACGAAATCAGTATATTATCCAGAATCTGTACAACTCCAAAAGCGTCAATCTTGAGTGTGAACTACAGTTCAGCTTGTACTAGGGTTGAATAGTGTTCAGCGCCTTGAACCAAGTTTATTGTGGCTTTTTCACCAAACACACCCTTTAGCGAGTGAGACATTTCAACCGGCGACCAAGTGTCATTAGTCCCGTGCCAAAGGACGACGTCGCACTGCACCGCTGACATAGTTTCGCTCCAATCCGCGACATAGGCGCTGATAAATGCAAGATAGGCCGCTGGCCTGTGTACGAAGCTCTCCGATAGCGCCTTTTTCATAACGCTGACGAAGGTCTCGTCTTCTAAAAGAACTCTTTCCGCAGGGCCGCACTTTGCGAACAATACTTTGACCATAGTTTCTGGAAAAAACCGGGTCAGCAAACTTTGAAGACGCGTCAGAAACCGGAGTATCCTTGGACGCTTCATGGCCAGCTCAAAAACAGGTTTTCCCGCCATCTTGGGTAGAAAATCACCTATGAAAAGTGGGGCAGCGGGCGATATCAATGTTAGTCGGCCAACCAGGTTTGGCCTGGACGCCGCAACTTTTATTGCCGCCATGGCGCCGATGGAAAAGCCAACCACATGCACACACTCGCCGTCGGTTTCCCCCAACGCTGCATCTATGGCATCACAAAGATCTGCGTCGATGGCCTTCGGATTAAAGTTCAGCAAATTCAGAGCAATGGCTTCAATACCAGGATTGGCCTTACTTAGTAGCTCCGCATCTGATGGGCTGCCAGGCATACCGTGGCAAAACACTACTTTCTTCATGATCGTATTCCCGAGTGGTTTAAATGTGGCGCCACAGATCAACTGCCAACCGTCAGATCATCTAAAGTTCCACCGTTGCGCAGGAAGTCGCTCCAAACCCAGGTCATGCGGTCCACAAACCACATCTTGCCGCCCGAGATCACTACTATGCCGAGGCACGTGAAACCTAAGTCGAATGCCCACAGACCATATGCAAATGGCAATAGACCAACGCCGCTGGCAATGGCGACCGTTTTTGCGACGCGCTTATGATGTTCCGCAACTTTGTCGCGGTGCCGCAGCCAGACACGCTCGCCAAGAACACCCTGTGCGGACCAACTGTCGAAAGACTCCGGCCGCGAAAAAGCGCGTGGGTTGATCCATATCCAGACAAGAACGATGCCGACCGCAAGCCACGCCCAATAATCAATCCATGCTCTGCTCCAGATTGCAAACGCCAGAAGAGGCAGGGGTGTCAACACACGGGTCCAAACGGACCAAGGGTTTGCATGTCGCAGCCAAACCTCGTCCTTCATGCCCATAAGGCGTTCTGAAAATCGAGCTATGTCCATCTTTGCAACTCCTGGATCCACCTCTCCGAAAATAGGAGGGGTAGGATTGATTGAAGTGTATGACGACGCTGGGCCGCTCGTCAGTTGGTAGGCGTCTGGTTTCTTATTTGAACCAGGGCTTCAGCCCAGGCATTGGGTTGGTCGTACATCACCATATGGGCAGCGCCGTCGATACGGGTAAAACTCTTCGCTGGAGCCTTCAGGTGTTCGTAATATTCCTGTGCCAGATCGGCTGGCGTGTTCTGGTCTTCTGCTCCGGTTATAAAGTGGACCGGTAGATCCAGGACCGGGTGCGAGGTGAAGAGGTCGTATGCACCAACGATCTCGGGCTGTTCAATTGCTGTGCTCGATAGCTCAAGACCGCGGAGATAGTTCTTAACCTGTGCGTCAGTGTAGTAGGGGCTCCGCCCTTCTAGCACATAGGAGAGATAGCGATCCCATAGCCCTTCGGTGTGAAAGTCTCCAGCTCCATATTCTGCCAAAACTTCGCGCTGAACGGTGAGATCTGCTTCATCAAGTGCATCGAAAGGTTCAATCGCCTTGAGTTTCTGCTGAGTTTCAACATCGCCGCGAACTTCGACCTGAACCATTGCCCACTCAAAACCCATGTTCATACTGCGTACCCACGCGACACGCTCTGACGTTGGGATGAACGCGTGATAGGGGGAACTATCCTCTGCGATAGTCATGAACCCTAGCGCGCTGCCCCAGGACTGGCCGGTCAGGAATATTTTTTCTTGCCCAAAGCGGTCGCGTAGGAGGTTGGTGAGTTGAAGCGTATCCACCACCAAATTGGATGGCGTGATGTCTTCTACCGTGAGATCTTCGTTGAATGAACTTCCGGCTCCGCGTTGATCCCAGTGGACAACGACTAAGCTTTCTTCCAGCAAGGGCGTGTGGAACAGATCGACCCAGGGCATCACGGCACCACCCGGACCCCCGTGCAAAAATAGCAGGACCGGTTGGGACAAATCACAAGTGCGAATAAGTATCGTTTGCTCAATCCCGCCAAGAACAAATATTTCCTGGGAAACGAAGCTTCCGAAACACTCTATAGCTGCAACATCTTCGCCGCTGCGCGTCACGGCAATTTCTTGACGATCCTGGGCAAATGACGACCCAGCAAAATTGGCGGCACAGAATGTCAACAGTAAGAGACGGCGTTGAAGTTTGAATGAGTACATTGTTCGCTGTCCATTGGATTAATGCATTGTGGTGGCGTCTCGAATTCGGTTGCGACCTGAACTCAATATCTCAGATAGAGATTGGGCTCGCGCTTGCCATATTCTGGGAGACCAATATCGCGACGCATGTGATTAGATAGGAAGGCCAGCTCGCCATGTTTGGGTAAACGCGGGAAAACAGGACCGCCCATAAACGCTGGGCGTTTCGAGGCCATAAGAGTAAGATAACCGAGCCAAGCTTTTACTTTAAGTGGTGTTAAGTTTAGCCGTTCGGTCTTTAGAGTTGGCACGTTAGTCACCTGGCGCCTCTCCGGAATTTGAAGGTGGTAGAAAAATGGGGAACCGTTTGAAGTCCCCCGCCATTTTCGAAATCTCGAATGGCTACAGCTAGAACTTGTAGGACACTCGAAGCGCAACAGAGTCAGCCGTGATATCATCACCCGACGTGTCATATGTGTCTCGTATGTATTCAAGACCAATCAGAACCCTGTCCGTCGCGCGATAAGTCACGCCAACACCAGCGGAATAGCCGTCTTCGCTCTTGGATCCGCCATCAATGTTTGCGTAACCAATCACGCCATAAAGGTATGTCCGGCCAATTACATGCCCACCTTTGAACTTCAGGCGTACAGTATCGACTTTCTCGGCTTTCCCTCCGGACTCGACCTCAGCGCCCGCGTCATAAGTAAGTTCACCGCCGATTACGTAGCCGTCAAAATCGTGAAGGTAACCGGCATGGAAACCCAGAGCTGCATTTCCGTTGTTGTTGTTGCCTTCCGAGACATCGATTGTGGATAACTGCAAGCCCGCATTGAAACCGGTCCAGCTTTCATTTGCCAAGGACAAAGTCGGCATCATGGCTGCCAGTGTGATCATCGTGATAGTTCTCATTTAAAAGGTCCGTTTTCTTGATTGTACGGAAAGACAATCTGGACGCTGGGCATGCATGATGCGCCAGCGGGAGTGATTTTCCGTTAGTGGGGGTATTGGAATTAGTGTTTTCGAGTTTCCGTCCAGCCGTGATCAAGAACTTGGATTAGAGGATGGGTTTAGGCTTGCTGGTCATTTGAAGCAGTTTCCCTGATTGGTCATATCGGGCAGTGACCAGCACCCGGCGCGCATGTGCCACCTCTAGCGGGCCACCAACTACTTCCCAAAGCCCAAAGGTAAAAAGATCCAGTGTTCCGTGGCCTGCCGCACGGACAAGGTTCGGTTTTGTCCTGGGCTCAACATCATACACGGCCACCCAGTCTCCATTGGCTTGTTGCCGCAATTCATCAGGTGAGCCCAACTGGCGTTCTACATTGAACCGGGTGGCCTCCTGGCTAACGACGCTCAGGTCAGGGCCATCTCTGCCAGTCGCTGCCATGTTGGCTGCGCATCCGCTCAGAGCGGCACCAAAGATGAGCGCGGCGAACACTGAACGCACAAACTGACTGGAGGTCGCAATGCGTTGCATTGCTAACCATCGAACTCGACCTGCTTCAAAAGAGACTGGGTTCTTCGGCCTTATTGATTTATGGGGTTTTTTCATGGCCTTTCCATATCCTGATTGAATTGTGCGTTGCATTGGGGGCTTCTGCTTCAAGCAGTTTGTGATCAGAATCCCGAGCAGTTCGCGAATACCCGCCAGGCGAGACATTCGAAGCAACTCGGATGGCGAAGTAATTCCACAGACAAGAGCATTCATGACATTCGATCCTGCATCGTGCGCGCAACTCAACCGGGTCCGCAAAGCACTACCGCTTGCGGAGTTTGGCTGCGTAAACGCATCGTTAAATTCGGGTTGGCAGGTGAATTACATTGCTCTGCCAGGTGAGTCGGGGTACAAACCGACCACGGGTCTGTATTTGCAGACCGCCGGTCGGTTTGCAAGAGGAAAGTGTATGAAATCTACGAAGCGAAAGAACATGCCGCCCGAAGAACGGCGTGCTCAGCTGCTGGGGTGCGCGCAGATGTTGTTCTTTTCCAAAGGCTTCGAGGATACGACCATACAAGATGTGCTTGATATGGCGAGCGTCTCAAAGGGCGGGTTTTATCATCACTTCAAATCTAAAGACGAGTTGTTGTTTGGCGTATTGGACGGAATGGCAGAGGGTGTATTTTCGCAGATGGCTGTTGTTGCCTCTGATGAGACCTCCTCTGCGCTCGACCTGTTGCACAGCTTTATCCACCTGCGAGCCAACTACTTACGTGAACATGACTACCCTGGTCAGGTTGAATTTTTCCGGGTCATGAATCAGGACAAAAACATGGTTCTGCTTGAACAGTTCAAGCGCAGGGTCAGAACCGGTGCTACGCCCGTCCTGACCGGGATCATTCAGAAAGGCTGTGATGAGGGCATATTTACTGTCGCAGATGTTGATACTGCCGCAGAACTCATTTTGTTCCTAAGCACCTTTATTGATCTCGCGCTGTTGCGCGCGATTGAGGCACGGGGATCTGACACAGCCGATCATGCCGCGGAGAAGTTGCAAGCGGCAATCGACATGCAGTTTCTCACACTCGACCGCATTCTGGGATTGCCGGATGGGACAACGGATTTCGGCTGGCCAGAAGCGGTGGAGGTTACCATGGCAACTGTGCCTGCAACTCTTCCATCGGCAAACTAATCTGGCCTAGTCAGCGATTACCTGGTGCAGCATTCGGTAAAAAGGGCTCGCCACTGACATTCTCCGCAACACGCGTCAGCGCCGTTTCCCTAAGCCGTCGGATATTGGCGTAAGTCGCAGCGTCAAGAACATTGGGCTGATTGTGTTGAAAAACCCCGATTATCGTGAAGAAGGGTGAAAAACTTGCCCGTAGTTGGCTTTTCCGGAAATTGTCGAGGGGGTCGGCCTAAGACCCGCGTTGGCGATGTCCGGAGCTCTCAGCAGCCCTACCAGGCACTGGGTTTCAATTTTTCCGGCACAACAGATTCTGGCGGAAAAATGCAGCTGTCAGGTTATCGAGTTTTTCAACACAATCTCCGCGACCTGTAATTTCACCTCTCCAAAATTGCTGCGCGATAAACGAATGGCCGGTTTTCCCGCCACGCTGCTACGCCAGAACTTGCGCATGTGCAGATAAATCCGTGCTGTGTACGCACGCAGCAAGAAAATCCAATTCACGGGATGGGCTCGATGCTGACCTCGGTGCCGTTGCAGCAAAGCCCCCTGCCCCGCAAAAAACTGACGTAAGGACGGCCCAAACCGGTCGCTCAACTATGGACTAGATTGCTGTAGTCGCAGCCCGCTTTCCGGACATTCGCTGCAAGCCTGCAGTGACAGGCGCCCCTCAGTTCAATCGTTGAGGCACCTGCGTCGCGTTGCTCCATTGCCGGGGCGACTGGCCGTACATCCGCTTAAATTCGCGGCTGAATTGAGAGGAGCTTTGATACCCCACATCCCATGCCGCCTCCGACACGGTCTTTCCTTCCGCAATCTTCATCGCAGCGTTGTTCAGCCGCATCGATTTGACAAACTGGATCGGAGACATTGTCGTGGCTTCCTTGAAGCGCCGATGGAAGACCGCGCGGCTCATACCAACGTGGTCGGCCATGTCGTCAATGGTGACCTGTTCGTTCAAGTGGGTTGAAAGGTAGTCGATTGTTCGCGCGATTTCGTTGCCGACGCCATAGGCCCGTCTTGCCGCCGCCCCAGCTTCGCCCATGAGAACCGCGTAATACAACTCGCGCAGTCGCCCATGTCCGAGCACCTCCAGGTCAACCGGATTGTCGAGCAACTCGAGAAGCCGCCACAGTGCCTGCGTGAAACCGACATCCCAGGACGCTAGTTCCAAAGCCGAAGGCGCATTCCCTTGCGGCTGTCTACGTCCTCCAGTGGCGGCCTCGATCTCCATCGTAAGCTCTCGCATCATGCGTCGATCTAATGTGATCATGACTCCCAGTAGCGGGTCCCTTTCAGAAGCTCGTGGTGCGCCTGCTTCGACCGGCAAAGTCATGGGGCAAAGCAGGTATTTGTCGCTTCCGTACACGTAATGCTGTCCGTCCAGTACGGCTTCCTTGGCGCCACTGAGAATGGCCACGACCGTGGGCTCATAGACGGCAGGAACACAAGGCACCGCCTCGGTCACCCGGAAAAGCTGG
This sequence comes from Ruegeria sp. CDSA246, assembly GCF_059611225.1. Taxonomy (NCBI): domain Bacteria; kingdom Pseudomonadati; phylum Pseudomonadota; class Alphaproteobacteria; order Rhodobacterales; family Roseobacteraceae; genus Ruegeria; species Ruegeria sp. CDSA246. The sequence continues at coordinate 11,962 of NZ_JBXWPD010000023.1, forward strand.
ACGCCCCTTAGTGCGGTATCAACAAGGCCTGCATCTGGCAGACGGCGCTCGACAAGGTTTTTGATCTGGTCTTTGCTCATGCACTAAAGCTGGCAGGGAACTTTCTTCTTTGCAACGGGGTTGAGACGATTGGGCAAATAATCGAGAGGATATCGCCTGTATCTGTACCCAGTCAGATTCTATCTGTGCGTTCAAGCAATAACACCACAACCGCCGGCCAAGGCTGGAAGGAGATAGAATATGGCAGATACGACATTCGGACCTAAAGGTTGGACACCCGAGCGCCTCGGCGACCAGTCGGGCAGAACCTACATCATCACCGGTGCAAACGCTGGCGCAGGCTTTCAGGCCGCGCGCATCCTTCTCAAGAAAAACGCCAAGGTGGTCATGCTGAACCGCTCTACCGAGAAATCAGAGGCGGCAATCGCGGACCTGAAACAGGAATTCGGCGCGAAAGCAGATGTGAGCTTCATCCGCATGGACCTGTCCGTTTTGGATAACGTGCGCGAGGCTTCCGAAGAAGTTCTGAAGACGGTGCCTCGGATCGACGCGCTGATCAACAATGCGGCCATCGCTCAGGTGCCGACGCGCAAGCTGACCGTCGACGGGTTCGAAAGCCAGCTTGGCACCAACCACTACGGACATTTTCTGCTCAATGGTCTGCTCTTTGACCGCATCGCGGAATGCAAGGGCCGGATCGTGGTCGTTGCGAGCCTCGGCTACAACATGGGTCTCAAAACAATCAAGTTCGATGACATGAACTGGGGTGAGGGCTACGGCGCAAACGCCGCATATTCGCAGAGCAAGCTGGCGCAGATGATGTTCGCCTACGAACTGCAGGACCGTCTGGCCGCGGCGCGGCGCACCTATGTTGAGGTCTACGTTTGCCATCCCGGCTCATCGGCGACGTCTCTGATCACAACAAGCGGCAGCCGCACAATGCGTTTCATCTGGTGGCTGATGACCAAGACGCCGATGGTCCAGACCGCAGAACAAGGCTCATACCCTGAGGTCATGTGTGCCACCGAAGAGGCTCTGAGCGCGCAGCGCGCCCTTTATGGACCGACGGGCCGTCTGGAAGCGGTCGGCCCGGTCGGCAAAGGCACACTGAACGCGCATGCCCATGACAAGGCTGTTATGTCGCGTCTCTGGGAGGTGTCCGAAAAAGCAGTTGGGTTCGAGTGGAACCTCTGATCCCATTGCCACCGGAACCGGCAAAGCAAATGCAGATCGGTTCAGCCTAAAGGACGCGGAAATATGATCGCAGCGCGCAGTAAGGGTCGCTTTTTGAAAGACGGCCCTAGGCTCCAAAGAATGCTCAATTCCCCCTAACTCCAGTCAATTAGCCTCCGCCTCTTTGAACGTAAGTATTGCTGTAACGTTCGGCAACGTTATCTACGTCGCACGTCAAAGTCTCGCAGGCTTGTTTGAGGGCCAGATGCCTCAATCATACCTTGCATGATCAGATGCTGAAGCCTCCCAGATAAGAACACATCACCCAACAAGTTGTGTTCGTCGCATCGCCCCATGGCCGTACCGACAACGCGCGCAGCAGGTGTCCAGTTTGTTGCACAGCATGATAAAAGTAGACTGTCATAGAGATTGTCGGAAACATCGACGATCTTGCCTGCTTCCCATATACGCAGTGTAGCACCACTGTCTCGCAGGCGCAGAAAATCAGAAGAAAGCGTTGCTCTTGTGACCGGGTCTACCGCTTCGCGTTGATCAAAAAGGCTCGCCAGTAAAGCCGGAGTTTGCGGACCTATATACGGCAGTGACTTTAAGCCAGTCGTTCCAACTCGGGTCACCGAACCTTTGAAAAGGCGCAGGCCATGACATGCCATCTCCAAAAACGTCCGCTCTGATGCATTCTCACCCGCCCATATGCAAACTTCCGGCGTGAGATCCTGCGTCAAATGGGCCGAGATCCGGTCGAAATCGACTAGTGACGGAAAGGGATCGTCAGGCAACTGGCCATAGTTTTGGAAAAGCTCTCTGAAATATGCCGCCCGCGATTGTTTGTCGTTCAAAGGCCCGTGGCTCAGATCATCATCGAACACATCCACGTGCCCTGTCAGGCCGTAAGCTGCAACTGCCGCGCGTAGACAACCTCCGGCACTTCCTCCCAAAACCAGATGTAGATATGCGGGCTGTGACATTGGTTACCTTTGGCTTAAGAGCGCGATTTGGGTTGTCAGGGGACACGTCCCGGCTTGGGGGCACGCAGCTTGAAGTAAATCATTTTCCGCGCAGTTTCCCAGTCTGAATTTTTCCACTTGCACATGAAACTTGCACTGCCGCTGTTTTTCGTAAGCCTTTCAAGATGTAAATATAGGACTGCCAGAGCAAAACGAGGGGTTTTACAATGGGTTTCACGCAATCGGTCATGACCTGCCTGTCCAAATATGTCGTGTTTTCGGGCCGCGCGCAGAGATCAGAATATTGGTGGTTTGTTCTGTTCGTCGTCCTGGTCAGCGTTGGGTTGGCGGTACTCAGTTCGGTCCTTTTTGGCACTGATCCGGAAACAGAAGAGGGATCGAACTTGTTGAACTCCGTTTTCCAACTGGCGATGTTGCTTCCGATGCTCGCCGCGGGGTGGCGTCGATTACATGATACAGGTCGTCCTGGATGGTATCTTCTCCTTCCAATGGCCTTCAGTATCGCAACGATGTTCATGCTGCTGACCGGGGTTGCAGTTTTTTCAGCGCTCGAAACTGGCGTTGAAGACCCTGAGACTTTGAGAGAACCAGCAGCCTTTCTCGGTGCAACCGGTTTGATGGTCATGTACGCGATTCAACTTGTCCTTTCTCTCTTGATGATCTGGTGGCTTTCGCGACCCTCACAGGAAGGAACGAATGAATATGGCGCACCGTCATAGCATTACATGACCACTCACTGGCACCTCAATGCTGGAGAACCATTATTGCCTCCTCGTACGAGGAACTTTGGGAGTTAAAAATGAAAAATACTTTCTGGTCTGCGTGTCTGATGTGTTGTCTGTCGGCGGCCCCTGCACTGGCCGAATGGGGCTTCAGCGGCAGCCCGTTGCCAAATGCATCTATTCAGACAAACAACATGACGCTGGAGTTGCAGTGCGACAGGATCAGGTTCGCCCCGGCCGGGTATGAGGATTCGCAGGATATCGTACGAAAGAACGGCCTTTCTTTTCGTTTTCTGATAAACGGATCGCAAGAAGTTGCTGCTTTTCAGATGGGACGCGAAAACTCGTTCGTCCAGATCGTCGACAACTATCCTGTCGAGATCCAGTTCAGCGACGAGGCGGATTATGCGTTCGTCCTCGACCAGATTGCCGCAAACGCCACCCTGAACCTGTCGATGGTAGATCAAGACGTCAGCTACGGCATTTTTGATCTTAAGGGATCAGGTACAGCCATCCAGTCACTCCGGGCCGAATGTCGGGCATTGGACCAAACCTCCGCGCCTATGGAGGCACCAGAAGGCGTGGTCTATTGCGGCGGCGGTGGGGTCAAACGGCAAATCGAGTTCGTGATCCTCGATGATGCCAATGATGAGTGGGACGCGCGCGTCACCGTGAACGGCGAAACCCAGCGGGCAATGACCTCATACAGCTATTTCGGCAACTCCGAATTGGTCAAGGACTTCGTTGTTGCCCTACTGGCGGAGGATCGGGCCGAATTTCTGATCTTCCGGAACCAGAGGAAAAACTGGCTGGAGTTCGGCGATTATCGGTACGACCAATGCAACTGATGCCGAGATCGAGCGCCGAATCCAGCCTTGTTTCGATTGTCAGGATGCATTTCTGCGCGTTGCTTGCGACGGCTTTAACATTGCCGCAGCCTGCCAGTGCTTCAGAGATATCTGAGCTCCCGGCGCAGCTTCAAGAAAAGATCAATCAGGCGCAACAAGCCTGCTCTGACTTTGAGAACGGTGAATTTGCATTGGAATGGGGCGCTATTGTGCGCGTGGATCTGGACGGAGATCTGAAAACTGACTGGGTGTTGAACGAGGTGTTCTTTGCCTGCTCGTCGGCCGCGTCCCTGTATTGCGGAACTGGCGGATGCATGTCGCACTTCCTTGTGGGTGATGTCATTAGCTCTATCCTCAACCAAGGTTGGGATGTCGTAGATCTTGGTCCCAACCGTGTTCTTCTCACCGATGTTCACGGGTCGCAATGCGGCGGGATCAATCCAACCCCATGTGTCACTGCAAGCGCCTGGGACGCAGAAGATGGCATTTGGCGTAGCACAGCCGCGGAATGGGAGAAGTAGAATGGCAACAACTATTCACTTGAAGCAGCTATTGGCATCCTTCTTTATCTTGCCAGCGACGCTTTTACTCACTGGATGTATTGAGGCGCCGGTTGAGGTTGCGGTCAGCGAACCGGACCCCGATCTCGTCTTTGTTCGCGGCTACCGCAGCCCGTCGGATGAATGCCAACTTGTCGGCGAAAGCGCATTCACCGTAGACTTTCTTGATGATGCCGCCGATCTTGTAGCGTGTCCGACGGGCAGCTCAGCAATGCAAACGCTTATGGCTGAGACGGGATCACGCATAGTCACCCAGACGAACAGCTTCTCGTTCTTCAGCTTGCCCTACCGCTGAACCTGTAAATTCAGGACGGACTCCCAATTCTGGAAAGTGGGCCTGTCACACGTCAGGTAGAGTGAAGACCTGTCTTTGCCACGATGCTGGCGTCAGCCAAGTGATCCAGCCTACGGCATCCGCAGAGCGGACCTTGGTGCAAACCGCAGCGAATGGCCGCAATCCGCCGATACTTACAAAATCACCTCGGTTTTCGCATAACTTGAAAGTCAGAAAAAAGTGCTATATTTTCTGACAAGGAGAAAGTTATGATTACTTCATCGATCAGACAACGCATCATCGGAAAAGGCCGGGGGGCAATCTTTGCGCCACTGGACTTTCTGGATATCGGTTCCCGCGCAAGCGTGGATCAGGCATTGTCGCGTTTGGCGGATCAAGGGGTGATCCGGCGGTTGACGCGTGGGCTTTACGACTATCCGAGAAAGAGCGCCCATTTAGGGTTGTTGTCTCCGTCTGCCGATGACATTGCCAAAGCGATTGCACGTAAGGATAATCAGGTTCTACAGCCCTCCCCTGCCATGGCAGCTAACCAGTTGGGGCTGTCAACCCAGGTGCCATCCAAGCCTATTTATATGACCGACGGCCCGACCCGCACCAAGACAGTTGGTCGACAAGTCATCCAGTTCCGGAACGCATCATCCAAAACGCTAGTTGGTGCGGGTCAGAAAACCGGCACCGTATTTCAAGCGTTGCGCTATGTCGGCAAAAACCGGGTGGATAGCCGGGTTGTCGACACGCTGGCGCGCAATCTGGATAGCAAGGACCGGGCATTGCTCGTAAAACAAAGCAGGTATGTGCCGGCCTGGATGCACCCTGTAGTGCGGCAAATTGTGGCGCGGAACTGATCGTGGACCAGTTTGCCAACGATACTCCAAAGAACCGAGAAGAAGCGTTTCAGGAAACGGCCGCCCAGCTTGGCCTGTCCAAAGCAATCGTCGAGAAGGATTTCTGGGTCTGCTGGTCACTGAAACATCTATTCGCCCTGCCCTCTTATGGCGCTCACTTGATCTTCAAAGGCGGGACATCGTTATCCAAGGTCTATGACATCATCCATCGGTTCTCGGAAGACGTGGATCTGTCCCTCGACCGGGCGCAACTTGGGTTCGAGGGCGAACGTGACCCCGAGCACCCTGCCCTTTCCGGCAAAAAACAAAAGCAATTGTTGCAGGAGCTTCAGGATACGGCCACCAAAGTAGTTGCTGGTCCGCTTCTGAAAGAAACCAAAATCAAGTTTGGCGCCGCGCTGGACCAGGACTTTTCCCTGTCGGTCGATCCTGATGATCAACAAACCCTGCTCTTCGCCTACCCATCCAAGACAAATGCGACCAGTGGCTACATCCAACCGGCGGTGCGGTTCGAATTTGGCGCCCGTGGAGTTCACCTTCCAGCAGAGTCTCGCAGGATTTCGCCTTATGTGCATCAGGCCTTTCCAAACCTGCTGAGCTCGAGCGACGTTGATGTGAAGGTCTTGGGCGTTGAGCGCACATTTTGGGAGAAAGCAACGATCCTGCATATGCTCTATCATCAGGACGTTACCAAACCTCTGGCTGACCGCATGTCGCGCCATTATTATGATATGGCCCAGTTGATCACACACGAGACCCATCCTCGCGCTATCGAACAGATCGACTTGCTAGATCAGGTTGCACACCATAAGTCCGTCTTCTTCAAAGCGGCCTGGGCTAACTACGAGCATGCCAAGCCCGGATCTTTAAGATTGCTACCGAATCCTGAGCTGAAAGCTGCGCTGCGCCGGGACTATGCCGGGATGCAAGAGATGATAATCGGGGACCCCCCCTTGTTCGATGACATTTTGAACACCATTGGAGAGTTAGAGACGGACCTCAATGGCTGAAATCAGCCCACTGTTTGTTCTCAAGGCGCAGCGTTCGAACGTTAGAATATATTTGGCTATTCAAGTAAGCAGACCTTTTGAATTCGCCCAAACTCAAGCTGGATCGCTCCGAGCAACGGTTTCAAATGGTGTGACTGAATGTACTGCGCAATGAACTTGCTAGGTTCTGTCGCAAAGATTTTGCGAGCAGAATATTTTCCCGATAGGCGACATGTGAGTACGCGAATGAGGATCAACACAGGGAAAAATTGGCCTCTAGTCGCTCAGTTTTGGCCATCAGTTCGGCTTCAAGCTGAATATAAACAGAACAATTTCCTAATTTTTAACAGCCCCGAGAAAGTTTGCGACACAAGCACAAACACTCATACTACTCAAAAGGAAAGCAACCTCAATGCGCAGAATTTACGCAGAATGCGCACCATGTAGTACTTGATGGACTTCGATTTCTGCTTTTAACAAGCGGTACCCTTGGATACATGCACTTAGAAACCCTCTCATGTGAATACGTCTGGTTCGAGCTCCTCCCAGAAATCAAAGATCTTGGTGGCATTCAGCCCTGACCGCCATCCATGAGCTCTGAAATGTTCTCGGTCGAGGTCATTATCAAGGCCCGACAGAAAAAGCCGCTTATCCGCATCGCGCTGCGTTGGGTTTCGCCGCGAAACCAGATCCTCAACAATTGCCAATCGCCGCGCACGTTCGGTTCGCTCTGCAGTCCTTGCTTCGTATTCCTTGTCCTGCTGCTCTTGTTCGGCAATCCTGCGTTTTGCAGCTTCACCCGCTGATGGGTCTGGCACCATCGAAGTTTTCGTTTCTGGCACTTGATAGTTGTCCCGCAAGGCAGCAGACAGAAAACCAAGAGTAGACTTTACACCATCCCTGCCCTTGGCATATTCGAGCTTTTCCCGAACATAGTCTTCGCCATGTTCAGAAATCCATTGTCGCGCCAACCTGTCAGACACACCTTGCTGGCGCAGCGTCTTGTAGATTGTCAGATTGCGAACGCCATCTTCATCGTCAATCTCAAACATCGCTTTCTGCGGGTTGCCCTTTATCAGGAACCGAATATCTGTAACTGTACGTCCCTTTTTTTGGAACTCCGGCTCAATGAGAATATCAGAGCTTTTGTTAACTTCGGCGACGGCGGGCTTGATGATCTTGGCATTTAGGTGCTTGAAGCTGCCATAGTACTCGCTCCCGTCGACTCCCATTAGCTTTCTAAAGACGTCCAGCGCCCACCAACCCGTCGACCCTGTCCGGACAAATCGATAGCAGTTTTCATAAAGCGCCAAGCCGTGCCCTGAACTAAAATTTCTTTGAATCTGGACATTTATTAACGCGTAAATCTTTGGATCATAGAGTTTTTGCGCCAACGCCGGAGAATATGCGTATTCACAGATACCATTCTTCAGTTTGGCAAAACTCAACAAAGATGAGACACCCCATTCTTGGCGCCCCTGTTCGTCCAGCATATCCCATTCGGCAACCGTTTCAGCCAGAGCCCGCAAGCTTGCACGCAGAGTGTCAAAGTCGTTTGAATTATACCCAACCATCATCGCCAATGTTCTGGCATCAATTGTATGGGTCGGTGCAGACGTTAAAGCATCATAGGCATTCAACAATAATACGTTCGACAGCTTGCGTTGCAATAACGACAGCTTGCCACTGATGTGAATCGCGGCGACGTTCTTTTTTACTGTCTCACGGCGTAACGCGCCTGAGAGATTGTCCATGTCAACTTGTGTATCCGGCATGATTCTGCCTGGCTGCTCGTTTCCCTATTGTTTGCACAATAGGTACCTGAGTTGCAATCTTATTTGGGTGCCCAAATACAGGATTAGCTTTATCCCGTGGACGGGTACCTATTGGACGCGGCCCTGAGGTTATCCACAGAAACACCCAAAATGGGATTCCCTCGAAGCAAAGAACAAGGATAATCTCGTTCCTTGAACCTTGTATTAGAGCCTTTTCCACCCTGAATTGCACCATCCTGAGAATCGGCCCCCTATTTACCGTAACTTGACACTACAGAACCTGTGTTTGGGTACCTATGATCCCGTATTAGGGTCCCCTACACCCTGTAAACGGATACCCAATGTCGATTAACTACTTGATCATAAATATTTTTATCTTCGCAAAGATTCTAAATATTACAAATAAACTAAACGATTTGTTGCGTTCTTTTTCATTATTTCTTTGAGTTTCGCTGCGAAACCTGGTGGTAGCCTCAACTTCTGTGGAAAAAACGAAAAGGAAGGATAGCCTCTCACCCAAATGTTCGCTACATTCCACCATATACGCTGACAAGGCGAACATTACCTGAGGTATCGACAGTGAATAAGACTAACCAACCTCCCCTGCCCCCTTATCTTAACCTCGATCCAGAAAGCGCAGCGGCGAAGTTGCCAGATCCTATTGGAACTTCGCGATTCGCAAAAGCCGCCGCGTTCTGTGCAAAAGGACGTGAAGATTTAGCCCGGAGAGGCTATGCGCCCGACGGTGAAAAACGGTTACGTCGTTTCTCTATCTGGGAAATCACAAAGTACCTTATTCCTGTAGCGCCCGCTCACCTAAGGCGCGTTCTCAAAGCTAATGCAGAGCTTCCACAAGGAGAAGGAGAAGCGGGGTCAAAGTGGTTTACTCTTGAAGAGGTTTTAATCCTTCGAAAACACTTTGCGGCAGAAGGTGTCAGCACCAAAGAATACTTGCCATATCGCCCGGAGGGCCTGCCTGCGAAAGTTGTATCGGTAGCAAACTTCAAAGGGGGGGTTGGCAAAACTTCAACTGCGGCTCACCTCGCTATGTCTGCGGCATTGGATGGGTACAAAGTTCTTGTAATTGATTTGGATAGCCAGGGATCAATGACGTCAATTCTTGGCGGAACAGTTGCGGACGAATGGCAAACAGTATTTCCGTTGATAGCCAAAGATTACGCAAGGGCTGTTCAAGAAGAAAACCGCGTCAGGCAGGTCGGCGGGCAGGCCGAAATCCCTTTGGATGAGACACTGCAAGAGGCGTTAAATACAACTCCAACCGATGTTATTCAGAAAACCCATTGGCCCAATATTGACCTTATTGGTGCCCAGCTGAATTTGTATTGGGCAGAGTTCCAGATTCCAGTGTGGCGTATGGGATTAAGAAGTTGGCCATTGTGGGATGGCCTCACCAATTTTCTCGAGAATGAGGGTGTTCTCAACGATTATGACGTCGTCTTCATTGATACACCTCCTGCACTTGGGTACCTAACAATCAACGCTTTGGCCGCGGCTGACATCCTTTTGGTACCGCTCGGAGCTTCGTTCCTGGAGTTTGATTCAACCGGCCGGTTCTTTGACATGCTCTATACGACGTTCGCAAGTATCGAAGATGGGGAAAACACCGCCCAACGAGCAGCCGGATTGCCAGAGTTGAAGTTCGAATGGGATGTCGTTCGGGCAATCATTACCCGATTTGATGCCAGCCAACAGACAGATATGGCGAACGTGATCCAAGCGTACTTTGGCGACTTCATGAACGCTTACCGACAGGATTTCACTGCTTTGGTCGGGCAGGCGGGTGAACAAGTGAACGGTATCTATGAGGCTGACTACCGGGATTTTAACCGCGAAACCTATGTCCGTGGACGTGAAACTTTTGATCGTACCTACGCGGAATTCAAAGAAGTTCTAATAGGTTGCTGGTGGCGCGATGCCCAATTGGGAGGAGATTCGAATGGCTAAACGTAGAAGGCTTGCTGTTCCAAATACAGCGGAGTTGGAAGAGTTGGAGGTGGGTTTCGCCGCGAAACCTTCGTTGAATCCGTTTGAGGGTTCGTCGTCCACACCACCAATTGCTCAGGTGGCGGCTGAAGCTGCGTCCCTAAGCGGAATGACAACTGTGACGGACCGTGTCGAGTTAGCGAAAGATCAAAGCGACGCCGCACGCTGGCGAGACGCTCAGGATGCCGGGTTGGTGGCTGAAATACTGCCTTTGGAATTGATCGATGCCGAATATATTCGTCGAGATCGAATGGTCGAAGACGAAGAGGCTATGGCGGAACTTCTGGAGTCTTTGCGGTCTAACGGGCTGCGCACACCCATTGAAGTCACTCGTGTAGGCGACGGCTTTGGCCTTATCTCGGGGTTCAGGCGCTTAGACGCATTTAGACGTTTGTCCAAAACTGATGATCGGTTTGCAACCATTCCAGCCTTCGTGAGGGATGCCGGTTCGGGGCAGGGGGCTTACGTATCCATGGTTGAGGAAAATGAACTCCGACTAAATCTTAGCCCATATGAGCGTGGACGTATCGCAGTTCTGGCTGTTGGACAGGGAATATTCGAGTCGACTGAGGCTGCAGTCGACGTACTATTTGCGACCGCCTCTAAAGCCAAGAGATCGAAAGTTCGAAGCTTTGCGATGATCCACGAGGCGCTCGGCGACTTACTGCAGCATCCTGTGGCGATTTCGGAAAAAGCGGGTTTGAAACTCGCGTCGGCGCTGAGAGGGGGTGCCCAGAGCAAACTTCGTCAAGCTCTTGCTGAAGCCGAAGTTATCGATCCAAAAACCGAATGGGATGCTCTGGAAGGTGCAATGAATTCGTCTCCTTCACCTACTGCCGAGAAAGCCCGTGGAGGGCGTCCGCAGCTAGTCAAGCTGTTGACGCCGGTCAAGTTAGCTGGAGGGGGGGCAGTACAGGCCGAGCTGTCACCAGATGAAGTTCGCATTCGAGTACGGTTGCGGGGAGTGTCAGAGGAGGTTGCTCAAGAACTGGTAGAACAGATCGCGCGCCAACTAAGTTAGTCTGGTAGCTAAACCGTCGATATGGTTCTTTGTTGGCATCTATTGGCCTGATCAATACTGCGAAAACTGTGCAATTTTCCAGGCTTTGCCATAGTGCGCGTAATGGGCCAATAAAGAGCATTACGGTATTTCCGCCCGATTATCTTAAATGTTTCGCAAACTTTTGGAACAGCCAGAAGCGACGGTCTACTGGAGGATCTATTGCAGACTTTTGGCTCTTGACGAGGTGGGATGCTGCGGGTGAATGACTTTCGACCAATTGGGACCGAAAGCCATTCACGCGCGAAACCCCAGCGCGTCAACAGCTAAATCTTTGCAGCAGAGCCCCCGAACCATCCACGATCTATGGAATGCCGTTGGTCGCGTTTGCGAGCTCTTCACTGACGAAGAATGCTGCTACTTCTCCACAGCCGCAGGATACGGGATAGATAAAACACAAACCGCTCTAATTGGCCGGGCTGCCGCACAGAAACGCAAAAAATGCCTCAACGGCTGGAAGAGTTTACTTTGGAGTGTTTCGAGCCGGGCACAATGCAGCTAAGTGCCGGTATCGATTCGGGCCATGAGACATCGCAGCATAGCGTGCAGGTCTTCTGGCAGGTCGGGCGCGCGGTAGTTGGCGCTGTCTCTATCAACCTGGCCCAACTGCTTTAGGTGCTTATCCAGCTGAGCGAGCGAGTCGCGTTGCGCCAGTTGACCGCAGATGCGCATTTCCGGCCGGATTTCGGGTTTTGGAGGTGCGGTTTCGCTGTTTTGCGCCGAGGTGCTGGAGGTAAAAAAAGGTGAGAGCGCCGCAAGGCCGGTCAGCAGAATATGCGTCATCTGAGTCATGGTAATATCACCGTGTTGATGCTGTCGCTGTTGTCGTCCTCAATCAATTCCGCCTCGCCAGCCCGGACCACCGCAGTGTTCTTGACAAACGCAAAGGCCGGGGAACCTGTCGCGCCCGCGGCGGCAACGCCCCAGAACCGAATGCTGCGCACCGATCCGGGGGCGATGTCGCCGATATCGAATTCCGCCGCGGATTCGGTTTGCGACAGGGCTTCGATCGAGATCAGCGACCCTGTCGGCGGCAGATCGAGCGGCAACGGAAGAAGCGCTGCTGCGCCATCCGCGTTCAGCAGGTTTAGGGCCATGGTGTCACTGACCCGGACATTGCCAGCAACCGCCGGTCCGGCGTTGGCGACGTCAACCGTGTAGAGGATGAAATGGAGCAAACGGTCGCCGAACGGCCAGGTGAAATCCTCGGCCGATTTGGTGACCGAAAGGTCGACGCCCAAGCCGTGTTCAGAAATCTGCTCGACGTCGATCGAGTGGGCTCCGGTCACGTTGCCTTCAGGCCCCAGCGTCGCCGCGGAGTAAACCGCTGTGACGTCTAGTTGTTCGGTGCTCTGAACAACGACCCAACCTTCGTAATAGGTTTCGCCCTCGGGTGGTGCGCCACCGAGCGCATTCAGTTCCAGATCGGCGCAATCCGTCTTCACCGCCTGATCATAACCGAGCGTGTCCTCGCCAATCTCGTAAATTCGTCCCGGCCGCTGTTCAACCGGCGGAAACGCGAGTGCAAGCTTTTTGAAAACCAGCGCCTCGTTGCCGCCCGGATTGTGAATGTTGACGGTTGTCGCGTAGCGTCCCGGCACCAGACGCCCGTTCTCAGGGTCGGGCTGTGAGCCGCACACCACCTTGGCCGAATACTGCCAGGCGAATGGGCGAATATCGATCTCGAGCTCGTAATCGACCCCCGAGCCGTCCTCCGGGTCCGAAACCGCGACATAGAACCGACCCGGTGGCACGGTGAGCACGATTTCCTCGATCCCGCCCGGACCCCAGCCTGCGCGGTCAGGGTTGAGCATCTGTAGGCCCTCGTTCAGCAGATATACGTCAAGGTCTTCAAAAGCCTGAGCCGCCTCGAGCCGGATGAACACCCTGGCACGTGTTTCGCTCTGGAACCGGTAGATGTCCTCGACCGGATCGCCGCGCACTGCGACGGTGGGGGCCTCGACTACCGATATCGTGCCGGAAACGATGGTCGGTGGCGTCACGGCATGGTGCTCGGCAAGACCGTCATTTGGCTCTGCCTCGCCGACCGCACCCGAGGGTGTCGGCGGATTCAATTCAAGGGTTTCGGGTATTGGCAGGATGTCGCCTAGCACCTGTCGGCTGTGGAAAATGACATTCGTTTGCAGCATACCATCCAGTATCACGTTGCTGAACCCGATCGGCAGCCCGTCGTCGTTGTTCAGGCTCGGTCCGTCCATCAGCTGAAAATGCAGATGTGGCCCGCTGCTGTTACCGGAATTGCCGACCATGCCGATCACGTCACCTTGTTCGACACTGCAGACCTGCCCCATTCCGCAGGATCCGATCATTCCGAAATTCGCAGGAATGGAGCCCGGGATCATGTGGTAGTAGTTCGAGACCGTTCCGTTCGAATGCTGGATCGAGATGAAATTCCCGGGCGCCGGGACACTCGCTAGGCGTGGACCCGGGCGCGGGTTGCTCGGCTGGCTATTGTCGAGGCCGACGATGTCGCCATCGGCGATCGCGATCACCGGCTGGCCCCAGATGTAACTGTCGGTGTTTTGCAGGTTGTCGATACCCTTGCACGCATCGTCGAGGGGGCGGGACAGGTTTCCGTCGGCATCCGTGACGCCGATATCATAGGCGTAGCGCTGGTTGTTGGTCGCGCTTGGGTTGTTCAGGCTGTTTACGAAATGCCGGTGATGGGTTTCGATATCGCCAAAGCGAAGCTCATGCGCAACATTGATCCGGTAGTTCAGAACCGGCGGATCGGGCGCTGTCTCGTCATCGCCGTCGTCATTGTCGTCAAGCGCCGCACAGGCATCGTCATCGGGAAGCGAGACAAACAGTTGCGTCGGCGAAAGCGGGAAGACGTAGGTCGATCCGTCGGTGAACGGAACCGGTGCGAAAGTCGGCGTGGGAATCTCGTTGAACGAAAGCGTCCATTCCTCGTCAGTGTCGACTTCGCGCACGTCAAGCTCGACATCCACGCTTGCGGGCGGGTCGCCCGCAAAGGGCAACAACCGGTCGTCATCCGCCAGCGCTTCGTCGGGGAAGGCAACGATGACGCGGGTTGCTGGCGGGATCTGTGTGGCGTTGGAATCCAGCAGACCATCCTCCCTCAGCCGCATCAATGCAATATTCCCCTCGCCTGAAGCGCTGGTGGCGCAGCCGCCCAAAACCACGCGGTTGCCTGATGCGATCGCGACCGACGTGGATCGCGTGCCGGTCTGGTCAGGCGTGTCCGGATGTTCCAGTGCGACAATGCCGTTCTGGTTGAAATCCTGGTCCAGGTCGCCATCATCGAGCAGACGGACGGCCGCGAACATGTCAGAGGTGAATATGGAGACAACGATCCTGCCCTCCGCATCGATCGCAACATCGCCCGCGCCGACGAGGCCGGGAAATCCAAAATCCCTCACCACGATTCCCGTACCGGCTTCAGCCGGGGCAAGCGCGTCGTCAAGTTCGCCGGAGGATGTCATTCGAACGATGGCGGCCTGGGCCGAGATGCCCGGGCCCGGTGACACGGTGCCGACGGTGACGATCCGGTCGTCACCGTCAATGGCCATAGCCAAGGGTGCGCCCCGGTCGACCCCTGGAAAGGCGACATCGACTCGGCCTGCCGTGCCGAAATCCTCGTCGAGCATGCCGTCGGACAGAAACCGCGCGACGAACCATGTCCGGTCTTCGAGTTCGTCGTCTTCATCGACAATCAGTTCCTGCAGCGGACCGAACCAGCCGGCGACGTAAATGCGATCCTCGTCGTCCAATGCGACAGTGCTGTATGTCGAAACCATGTCGTCGGGCAGGAAATCCTCGACCATGATCTCGGCATCATTTGCACTGATGATGCCAAGCGTCGCCCGTGGCCGGTCCTCGACTTCGATGGAGCCGACGGCGATCATGCTGCCTGACAGCAAAGCGAGATCGGCTATTCTGCCGTTGTCCGTCTCGGGAAACAGAATCTGAGCGCCGAAAAACGGCTCTACAGCGCCATTCGTATCGATCCGCATGACGGACCACCACGACAGCAGGTCGTCATCGGACGGAACATCCAGCAGCCACGCCTCGCCGCCAGCCCAGATATTGCCTAGAGCATCGACCGCTATAGCGTTCACGCTATGTCTGACCGTCCCGTTTTCAACGATCGGATTTGCGATCGACAACGCTTCCAACCCGTTGGCCGAGAAGGCATCGTCATTGTCTCCGTCCTCGGTATAGCGCGACAAAAGCGATCCGTTCGGCAGAGCGGACGGCGATGCGAATGGGATGAGCGGCTCGCCGCCATCGTCGACGAACAGCGTCGAATTGGTCCCTGACCCTCCGGCGTAGAGCAGACCATTGGAGTCTATCACGATGTCCGCAACGCATTGATCGCCGAATGAGCCGAAATCGTCGAGCCGTCCACCGGTTTCATCAAATGCCGGAGGCAGGGCCGCTCCGGCTGTGTCGGTCCGGCTGAGTACCGCAAAGGACAGGTCGCGCTGTCCCACGGTCGCGGTTCCCAGTTCCATGCCATCGGCATCCCTGTAGGTGACACGCGCCTCGAGCATCTCAATGGCTTCGGTGCCGCTGGTGAAGTCGAGGTCGAAATTCAGCCAGTTGCCATCGTCATAGGGCTCCCAAGTCCCCATGAAGTTTGCGGGAAAGGCGTTGTTCAGTGGCTGGGCACGCATCGTTGTTTCCGAGATGCCGGACGCCATTGGCGCGTCAACATCCTGGCCGGAAGCGGTAGACGTCACGATGCCCGATAAAAGCGTGATCCCAATAGCAAAACGAAGTCTGTGCTTAAAACGATCTTGGTCCATAGCAATAAACCTGTTCGAAATTAAGGGCGCAATACTACCATAAAATGTATCTTTTTGCACGCGTCACGCCTTAACGCGACTCTGGGTGTGTAAAGTGCCTGTCATTAAATGAAGTGGTCCGATTGAGTTGACAGCGTTCGGATTGGCCTCGCTCATTGATTGCCCGTGGTGCTGCGCGATCGATTGAGGTCCGTTTCGACGGGCTGCGACTGCAGCGTCGCGCGCGGGGGTTGAGTGACCTCGGTGGGTGGCTCCTGCATTGCAAGAGTTTATTGGCGATGTTTGCGGGTGTTTTTGTCAGTACTCTCGTCTGTCCGGCCTATTTGCGTGGCGGCATTGTCGCCACTGACCTGATGAATTCCGCGAGCGAGGGTCCAATCGGGTTATCGACCACTGAGGGTCGCTGCCATTCCCGGAGATTCCTTGCTTTTGGTTCACTTTTTTTCGCATCATCACTTCAACGTCTTGCATCTCGTGGACAGTCGACGCGATTAGAACGCAGGCTGCCGGTATTCCTGTTTTTTTGTGAGCATCGCCCAGATGTCCGGCGCGGCCTTGTTGGGCATGGCAATTGTTGCCAGTCGGAACGGTTTGTCTGCGATGATCTTTGCTGTCCACAAATCGACCTTCTCTGGCGAACGTTTCGCCATCACAGCATGCGATGTCATGCCTACGACCAACAGCTTGCGAATGTAGCGATCACCTTGCTTCGTGATCTTGCCCAGACGTTCCTTGCCACCGCTGGATTTGTTAAGTGGGGTCAGTCCGAGCCAAGCCGCCAGATCGCGCCCGGTCCGGAACTGTTTAGCATCGCCAATCGTAGCGACAATCGTTGAAGCCGTGATCGGGCCGATACCAGGCATACGCATCAATCTACGCGCATCTGCATTCAGAAGGGCATGTTGCTGGATCATCTTAGAATAGCCAACGATGCGTTCGTTCAGGCCGAAAAACTGATAGCACTGGATACCGAGCACGTCGTTGGCGATCTCCGGCATTTCTGGATGGTCGCCATCAAGGTGACGCTTTGCAAAAGCCGTCACTGCTTCGATCCTAATGGGCAAGATATGCCCAAACTCACGCAAAAGGCTGCGATCATGTTGGCCAGTTGGGTGCGCTGCCGGACGGTCAGATCTCGAGTCCGATGGATTGAGAGAATGGCTTGCCGCTCTTCCGTCTTGATCTCGACAAATCGCATGGTTGGTCCACGGACCGCTTCACAGATCGCCTCAGCATCAACGGCGTCGTTCTTGCCGCGCTTCATATAGGGTTTGACGTATCCGGCCAGCATGAGCTTCACGTCGTGCCCTAATTTTCGCAGCTGGCGACCCCAGTGATGAGACGAGCCGCAGGCTTCTATCCCGACCCTGCAGGGTGGAAGCGTCTCAAAGAAGCGGAGCAGCTTTGCGCGTTTGATGGCTTTGTTGAAAATCACTCGGCCGTTCTCTGAAATGCCGTGAACTTGAAAAACATCCTTGGCCAGATCCAGGCCTCCAGTCTTTTCTGTCCTTGGGTCGCTCCTTTTCTAGCAGTCGATGACATCTACACTTTGGCATATTCGATGTTGGTGGAGCAGGAGCCACCCACCTCATCCGGTTTGGGCCGCTGCCAATCTCAGTGCGCGGGTTTGAATATGGGCCGTTGAATTGGGTCAGTGCACTCCGTTTTGCAACCCTTCCAGGAAGGCTCGAGCAAGTGGGTTTTCCTTTTCCCTTGCGGACTGCAGAATACCAGCCGGTGTTGTGGAAGTCAGGTTCTTTGAGCCTATTCGACGCATCTGAAGTGATACCTCAAAAGGCTGCCCAAGGTGAGATGGCAAGAACCCGAAGAAAGCGCCTGAGAGGATCTGATGCGCAATGGCTTCTTCGGAGTGGCCGAAGGCTGCCGGGCCATTGGTGGTGATCTCGCCCCAAGGTCCTGACACGCGCGCATATGCCTAGGTTCTGGACCCATAAATTTGTTGCCACTATCTCGGCTGCGTGAGTCAAGCCCCGGAGTTGCAGGGGTACTTCATGAGCAATCTATTCTGGCTGACAGACCAACAGATGGAGCGTCTTCGGCCTTACTTTTCAAAGAGCCATGGCAAGTCGTGGGTTGACGATCGGATTGTGTTTGGCGCCATTATTTTCATCAATTGCAATGGGTTGCGCTGGTCCGATGCGCCTCGTGAATGTGGCCCGCCAAAGACGCTATATAACCCTTGGAAGCGGTGGAGAAATATGGGCGTGTTTGCTCGGATCATGGCCGGACTGGCAGCGGAGGGGACCGATCACAAGACCAACATGATTGACGCGACCGACCTCAAAGCGCAGCGCACGGCCTCCAGCCTGCGGTTGAAAAAGAGGGTCGCGGCAGGCTGATCGGGCGAGCCAAAGGCGGCATGAACACGAAGCTGCATGCTGTTACCGATAGTCTCGGACGTCCGATACGCTACTTCCTTTCCGCTGGCAAATCAGCGATTTCACGGGCGCCAGGGCTCTGGTGAACAGCCTGCCATCGCTGATTGGTTACTGGGTGATCGCGGCTATGATGCGGACGGGTTTCGCGAAGCCCTTATAACAAAGGCCTAGAGCCCTGCATCCCGGTCCGGAAATCACGCGACAAGCCCGCCTGGTACAACAAACGCTGCTACAAACTACGAAATAGAATTGAAATCATGTTTGGTCGCTTGACGGACGGAATCTTTTGCACACCCAAGGTGGTGGTTGAAGCGATCCCGTTGGAACTGACGTCAGGCGGTCGTCTCAGTTGTTGTGCTCGACACTCAGGAAAACCAGTGTGCGCTTCTCTTGGCTCTTGTCTTTAATGGCAACCCGATAGACACGAATTCCGGCGTCCAATTCTCTAAGCACATAGCTGTCTGGGTGATTGACCTGCCTATCAATCGGAACCGGCGTACCGTCTCGGCAACGCGCCACTTCAGCCCATATGTCGTGGAAGTAGCTTGTGGCCTCATCGCTTCTGAACTGAAATTCCCAATAACACGAAACGCCGCGTGAATTGCCCAAGCCGTCAAATGGCTGGCATACGGACCCAACAGGTGCAATCCCGGTGTCATCATAGTTTTCAAGTGCAGAAATTTGTGCGCATTCTGCAGCCAGTCCAATAGTCGGTTGAACAAACACAACCGTCACAAGTGAAAGCCAAAAACTCAACGAGACACTATTGTGGGAGTTCGATATCGGACGCAGGAGCGGGGCAGACAGAACTCCTGTTGCTGTGCAGTTTTAGCTCGGCAAACAATCGCATACGTTGCGCCCGGACGGGAGAATCCCTGTGACCAATACTTTTGTTGAAGAGTCGTCATTCTGCGGCATCAGGAACATCAGCAATTGAATAGTTGCCCTTCACGCGTTCCTTTGTCGGGTCAAAATGCGGGAAAGGCACGACCTTGGCTTTCAGGCGCTTTTGCTGGCCGTCCAGTTGCCCGATTTCAATGTCAGCTCCGACGACGGCATGAGTGACCGAAACCCGGCCTAACGCAATGACCTTGCCCAGAATGGGTGATTTCATCGCGCTGGTAATCTCTCCAACTTGCGCCTTTCCAACACGTACACAGTCGCCGGGCGAGGGGACCGTACCTCCCTCAACCTCGAAACCGACCAGTTTGCGATGAGGATGGGCCTTGCGTTCTTCAATCGCTATCCGCCCGATAAAATCGTCGGGCTTTGATTTCAGTGGAACGGTGAAGCCGATGCCAGCCTCGAAGGGATCGGTTTGATCGTCGAATTCGGACCCGGCAAAGATCAAGCCACCTTCGATCCGCACCATATCCAGAGCCGCAAGTCCAAGCGGAGCGATGCCATATTCCTGGCCCACCTCCCAGACGCGATCAAAGATTTCGATGGCATCTTTGGGATGACAGAAGATTTCATATCCCAGCTCACCTGAATATCCGGTCCGGGAAATTACCACAGATGTCCCCTGCACATCACCAACCCGGGCGACGGTCAGCCGGAACCACGGTAATTCTTCGATCGTCGGTTGTTGGGGCGGTGTCCAGAAGATTTTGGAAAGGATGTCACGACTGTACCGCCCTTGAACTGCGATGTTATGCAATTGATCAGTCGAGTTGCGCACCCAAACATTCATATTGCGTTTGAGCGCCTGTTCCTGCAGCCACAAACCGCTCGTGTCATTCCCGCCAATCCAGCGGAAGTTTGTTTCACCCAATCGATATACCGTACCATCGTCGATCATACCGCCGTGCTCATAGCACATGGCCGTATACACGACCTGACCAACGCTTAGCTTTTTTATGTTGCGGGTCACGCACAGCTGCATCAGGTCCTCTGCGTCGGGGCCGACAACTTCGTATTTTCGTAATGGGCTCAGGTCCATGACCGCGACCTTGTCCCGGCAGGCCCAGTATTCGGCAATCGCGCCGTGATTGGTCATCGTATTTGGCAACCAATAGCCGTTGTATTCGATGAAATCACGGGTGTGCCGTGCAAAGCAGTCGTGAAATGCAGTTTTCTTGGTTTCTTCCACGTCCGCCTCCGCAGATTTTCTATAGCCATAGGATCGTTTGAAATCCTCGGTCGCCTTGTAGGTTCGCACCTGAATATCGGTAGGATTCCAGCCATTGGCCGGATCGATGTCGCAGGGACAACCGGTGCTGACGCAGACCAGATCTGTCAGCGCGCGAAGCAGGACGAAGTCACCGGGGCGCGACCAGGGGTCGTCCATTCCGATGGCATTGGTGTCGTCCAGCATTGTGTTGAAAAAGAAGTTGATCGCGGGCCAACCACCACGCGGCTTGATGCCGTACTGGTCCAAATCCTTGTTGATATTGTCCGAGCAGTTCACGTGGCCGGGGTAACCGAGATCTTCGTAATACCGCGCCGTACAGGCAAGGCCAAACGTGTCATGACGCCCGCAGGTATCCTGAACGATCTCTATCAGTGGCTCCTGATCTACCGACCAGTATTTCGAAAAAATTCCCGGTTTTGGGTACAAGCTGCCCATTAGGCTGCGCGTTGTTGTCGGATCAATCTCGCGTTCGATCCCCTGATCCAGCGCTCGGAGGCTGAAGGCCTGAAAATCCGAGCACTCACGCCCGCGAATATCGACAATCTGGATGAACTCGCCGGCCTTGACCTCGTACGAGTGGGCGTTGCCCGGCTGAATATTGAAGTCCTTGAGCGGATCGGCCAGCGGTTCGGGTGGTCCAACATCGGGCTTTGCCAAACCGGGTGCAGATCGCTGGATGTACAAAATGATATCCGTGGGAGGGTTGTTATCTTCGGGGCGCATCGCCTTGCCGGGTGCAGCCACGATCAGAAGGCCATCACTTTCAGCGACGAAATGCACCATGTCGCCAGGGCGCGACCCGTCCATGAACGCTCGGATTGCGTCACCTTTTCCAATGTCAAATCCGGCAACTTCCAAAGCGCGTAGCACTTTCTTGCCGGACGGCGATCCATTGGCCAGCGTCGCAATCAATCCCTCCGGTCGCCCGTGCCCCTGCGCGCCAAGCATGGCCGCATCGGAACTCCGGTCAGGGGCAAAGAAGACCATCTCGGCCGGTTGCATCCCGTCGCGGTCCAGCAAGGTTATCGTATCGCCTTTGGAGACCGGAACAGCGCGGGACCCCATTCCGGGGACCGGGTGGCGTTCCGTTCCATGTGGCAGGATCGGAAGGCCGGGGGCCAGAACTCCGCTGCGTTCGAACGGGACCTCAAATACAGGTTTTACGTTCATCTCCGAAACTCCGGTTAATCCAGCCCCAAAGCGCGCTTGCGCTTCTCGGCCCAGCTGCTGATTGCCATGTCAAATGTCAGTGCCATCAGCGACACGTTCAGACCCAGCACAAAGTTCTTGCCCAATTCGGTGCCTGCCAGTGTTCGTTGCAGTTCCTGCCCCAGATCCTGCGTGCCGATGAAGGCGGCAATGATAACCATGAAGAAGGCGAACATGATTGCCTGATTGAACCCGACGGCCATTGTCGGCAGTGCCAACGGAAATTGTACCGACATCAGCTTTTGCCGACGGGTAGAGCCGGACATATCAGCAGCCTCGGTCATTTCCGGCGGTACGCTGCTGAGACCAATAATCGTGTAACGGATCAGCGGCACGGCGGCGAAGATCAGGATTGAGAATACAACTGCCACATCATTGACCCCAAACAGCATGATTGCGGGGATCAGGTAGATGAAGCTTGGGAAGGTTTGCGCGGTGTCGCAGGCCAGCAGGATGCTCTTGGACCAGCGGTTGGATCGGGCTGCAACAACGCCCAAGGGGATACCGATCATAGTCGCCAGCGCGACTGCCGAAATCACAGTATAGAGCGTGATGACCGACCGATCCCACCAGCCCGAGAAAGCGACAATCGAAAAAAAGATCGCGGCGTAGATGCCGGGTTTTCGGCCACCGACCCAATAGGCAAAGGATACAACCAGCAGGATGAAAGCGGGAGTTGGAATGGCGAGTAGCGTGTTCCGGAACGGGATCAATACCTTGACGTTCAGGAACCAACGCAGCCATTCGGTCGTGCCCTTGATCACATCGATGGCCAGAATCGATTTGATCACCACGTCGATTTCCTTGCCCTGGCTGAGATGCTGCTTCCGACCAATTTCTGCGAGGATCGGGAACACCTGTGCCAGCAGAGTAAACCCAACAAACAGACCCAGCGCGACCAGCGAAATCTGATGCCGTTTCCACCACGGAGTTCCGCGTTCGAAGTGCACCGGCTGCTTGACGACCCAGGCCTTTGACATCCGATCCAGTGTGACGGCCAAAAGAACAATGGTGACACCAATCTCGAAAGAACGGCCCAGTTTAAAACTACCCATCATTGCCAACAGTTTCGCGCCAAGACCGGGCATTCCGATAAAGGCGGTCAAAACAACCATCGCAAGACACAGCATGATCACTTGGTTAACGCCAACCAGAACCTCGGTGCGTGCAGCCGGAACATAAACATGGCGCAGCATCTGCCAGCGTGTGCACCCGGACATTTGGCCGGCTTCAATCACTTCGGGGCTGACCTTTTTTAGGCCCAAAGTGGTCATCAGAATCATCGGTGGAATGGCAAAGGTAATTGTTGCGACGGCCCCAGCTGTCGGTCCGACCTTAAAGAAGATCACTGCTGGCAAGAGATACGTAAAGAAGGGCAGGGTTTGCAGCACGGACAGGATGGGTTTCAGCATCCGTTCGAACCAGCCGTATTTCCAGGCGGCGATGCCCAGAACCAAGCCCAGAAGAAATGCCAGAGGTGCCGCGACTACGATGACAGACATCGTTTGCATGGCGATCTTCCACTGCCCGATTGCCGCGGTCCAGATGAAGGTTCCGGCGCCCAACGCGGCGAGCCTCCAGCCACCTACGGCATAGCCGACAACAGCAGCCACAGCGGCGATTGCGGACCATGGGATTGGGCCCAGATAGGGCCAGCGCCGCTTGCCCTCTAGCAGGTTCGCAGACGTATCCAGCAAAAACTCCAACGGGCCTTCTGCAATAAAGCGAGTGACATAAATCAGGCCCAGGTCGTTTTGAATGAAGTTAAAGACAGTATCCAGAATTTGCGCCGTTGGCGGTATTGCGGCTTCAGGAATTCGGTTCAGCCATTCAGGCAGAATGCCCACGGCCTTGGCAAGGATTAGCGCAAAGGCCGTGACAAGCAGTGCCGTAAGGACTTTGGTCCGTCCAAACGTTCTGTCGGATGTGTCCGGTATTTCGGTGGACAGCGTCGCCATCATTCGGCTCCAAGCAGAACGTTCAACGCGGTGTTGCGGTCCAGAACGCCTGTTACAACGCCTTTGTCATTCGCGACCGGTAAAAGGATCCTGTCGTCGTTGACCAATACGCGCGCCAGTTCATGGATGGTTGAGGCACCATTGATCGGGGCGCCTTCCAGCTCATGACCGTTTACGGGTTTTGCAAGCCCTTTCGCGTGCACGACTCGGGCTTTGTCGATGTCCTCGGTAAACTTGGCCACGTATTCGGTGGCGGGGTTCATCACGATCTGGTCCGGGGTGTCGCATTGCTCGACCGCACCGTTGCGCATGATGGCAATCCGGTCGGCGAGGCGCAGCGCCTCGTCAAAGTCATGCGTGATGAAGACGATGGTTTTGCCCAACATCTCTTGCAGACGCAGGAATTCATCCTGCATTTCACGGCGGATCAGCGGATCAAGCGCCGAAAATGGTTCATCAAGAAACCAAATATCCGGTTCGATAGCTAAGGATCGGGCGATACCGACCCGTTGCTGTTGACCGCCACTTAGTTCGCGCGGGAAGTATTCTTCGCGGCCTTCAAGGCCAACCAGTTTGATGACTTCCAGCGCGCGTTCGCGCCGGTCGTGGCGATCCTGTCCACGCATTTCCAACGGGAAGGCCACGTTGTCCAAAACCGTGCGATGCGGCAGCAATCCGAAGGACTGAAACACCATACCCATCTTGTTGCGGCGCAGTTCAATCAGCTCGCGTTCGCTCAGGCTCATGATATCCTGACCGTCCACCTCAATCGTTCCGCCTGTGATGTCGTGCAGGCGTGAGAAGCACCGTACCAGTGTCGACTTACCCGATCCCGACAGCCCCATGATGACCAGCATCTCTCCCTGGTCCACTTCGATCGAGACATCCTTGACCCCGGCGATGTACCCATCCGCCCGAATCTCATCAAAGCTGCGACCCGCAGGCATGGATTTCAGATAGCTCTCTGGCGAGGGCCCAAACAGTTTCCAGACATTTTTGGCTGAGATGACGGGCGCGGTGGCTGACATGGCTGCCTTTCTTTCTTGTTAAGCGCGGCCTTGCATCGATGTGATAGACAAGGCCGCGCCAGTTTCGGTTGTGTAACCGGATTATGCGCCGCAGGCGCTGATCCAGGGATCAACAACGTCGCGATTGGCGTCCAGCCATTCCTCGGCCGCTTCTTCCGGCTCAAGCTCATCCGTGTCGACCAGCTTCGCCATCTCTGCAATCTGCGGGTTGGTGAAGGAAATCTCGGTCAGGGCGCAATACGCGGCCGGCCACTTATCTTTCATGCCATCCCAAGCTGCCTTTTTCAGGTAACCCTCGGCAGGGTTGCCACAATCATACAGCGCTTCCGGATTGGGACCCTTAGCTGGATCCTTGTCGCACCCATCTTCCCATGCCGGGAACTCAACGAACTCACCTGGCCAAACAGCTTCGGCGAAGTTTGGCGTCCAGTTAAAGACCAAAACCGGCGTTTTGTCGGCCTCTGCCGCGCCAATCTCGGCCCAAAGGGCTGCGGCTGAACCCGCGTTGATCACTGTAAAGTTCAGATCCAGTGCTTCGGCGCGTTCTTTACCATGCTTCAACCAGTCGACCGGCCCATCCAGATACCGGCCCTTGTCGCCGGTTTCGGCTGTGGCGAACAGGTGCGCACAGTCGTTCAGTGCCTGCCAGTCAGGCAGGCCCGGGCAGGATTCCTTGGTCCACATCGGATACCACCAATCCTCGCGCGTGACCGCATCATGATCGCCCGCATCATGCAGGCCACCTTTTTCCAGTGCCGCGCGGTAGGATGCACCAAAGGCACCTTCCCAGACTTCCATCTCCAGCGCGACATCGCCCAAACGTACGGATTCATAGACGGCCTGGCTGTCAGTGGTGACATATTCGACATTGTTGCCCATCTCTTCGAAGATCAGGCCGACAACATTCGACATCACGATCTGGCTGGACCAGTTGTGAATGGGGATTACGATCGGGTCGCTGCTGTCTTCGGCAGCCGCGCCAGTTCCCGCTACTG
This sequence comes from Ruegeria sp. CDSA246, assembly GCF_059611225.1. Classification (NCBI taxonomy): domain Bacteria; kingdom Pseudomonadati; phylum Pseudomonadota; class Alphaproteobacteria; order Rhodobacterales; family Roseobacteraceae; genus Ruegeria; species Ruegeria sp. CDSA246. The sequence continues at coordinate 37,735 of NZ_JBXWPD010000023.1, forward strand.
CTGCCAAGGTTGCAGCAGAAAGTAGGTTTGTAAGTTTCATGTTTGCTCCCTGAGTGACATTCATTTTTGAGTTGAGGACTCTTCCGGCCCTGAATTCATGCATTCTGCCCAAGATCGTCTAATGCGCAGAACAGAAATTTGAGGGGCTTTGGCCATAATTTCTTGAGGCTAATCCGACTTTTTGCTATCTTAACAAACAGTTGCCTGATCCGATGCAGACAGATGCGGGCAAATGTTCTTGATCGTGCCCTCGTCCAGTTCGGGAAAAGGTCCCCAAATGCCAAAAAAAGCGCCAGTCACCGGGAAAGTCTTGCCGCCGCTGGACTATTTGTTGGCATTTGAGGCAGCTGCCAAGGCGCAGAGTTTTGCGCAAGCCAGCAAGGTTCTGAACATCTCAGAGACCGCAATCAGCCGCAAAGTGCGCTTACTGGAACAGCATTATGACGTGCCCTTGTTTGTACGGGGGCATCGTTCTGTTTCCCTTACTCAGCAGGGTGCCATCCTGTTGGCAACCGTGGAAAAATCACTGGACCTGATGCGGGATGTCAGCCGCGACATGCTGGCCAAGCATCAGGCCAATACGGTTTCGATTTCGGCGACCAATTCTGTTGCGTCTCTTTGGCTGATGCCGCAACTTCGCAAGTTCAACAAATCCAATGGCCGTATCCGCATCTCTTTGGTGTCTTCTGACAGTGACGCGGAATGTCTGTCAGATTCTATGGACCTTACCATTCTGCGAGGGGATGGCGACTGGCCGGGGTACGAGGCAAAGCTTCTGTTCGGAGAAACCGTTTTTCCGGTTTGCAGCCCCGAGTACCTAAAAAGCAATCCCAATGCGGCGGAACTTTCTGCGCTACCGGAACTTGACCTCATTGAGGTCACCAGCGGCCATGCAGAATGGATGACATGGCGTGCATGGTTCAGCGGCAATGGTGTATCGACGTCATCAATGGAACAGGCTGTCGCGTTCAACACCTACCCATTGTCAGTACAAGCAGCGGTTGATGGGTTGGGAATTGCATTGGGTTGGGCCCATCTTGTTGACCCATTGCTGGAAAGCGGCGCTTTGGTCAGGCCAGTCCAGGACGCATCGGTGCGAACGGAGTCAGGATACTACCTATTGAAAAGACCTTTCAACAGTGCTTTTCCAGAGCAATTAATTGTCGAAGATTGGCTGCTGAGTCTCAGCGCAGGTCGAAAAAGATACGCTTGATTTGGGTCGTTGACGACTGGGCATTGATAGTGAGTTTGGCAGTGGGCTATTTGGCTACTACAACTCGCATATTGACCCAAGGGAATATTTATTTACCTTAAAGAAAAAACGAATCTGAGACGGTGCGCCACCGCTCCGGACAAGGTGTTGTCAGACTTTTCCAACCGGGGGTTTTGCCCAATGAGCTATAAATCGGACATTGAAATCGCGCGCGAGGCGCAGAAGAAGCCTATTCAGG
>NZ_JBXWPD010000024.1:0-35759 GCF_059611225.1 Ruegeria sp. CDSA246
TTCCTTCGGTGTTACCGTGGGAGATAAAGTGGCGCGTACCAGCGTCACTATTTGCTCCGAATGCTTGGATGAGATCATTATGTGAAGCGATGTATTCCAAGCCGTCAAACGTCTGTTTTCTTCCTTCGGTGTTACCGTGGGAGATAAAGTGGCGCGTACCAGCGTCACTATTTGCTCCGAATGCTTGGATGAGATCAGAATACGACGCAATGTATTCCAACCCGTCAAAAGTGACTTTGCGTTGTTCAAAATACCCATGATCCGCGTAGTGCCGCAAACCCGCGTCGGCGTTAGTTCCGAATGCCGAAATTAAGTCGGAGTAAGACGCAATATATTCTAGTGCTTCAGTGCCATCGGCGAGATTGCGTGGGAGGACGTGTGGTGCGGCAGATGGTTGGTTTGAAGGAGAGGGTGTCTCGCCGCTGCCTCCGGAGGCTGGGGCATCGGCACCGGTGTCCAAATCGACTGATCCTCCGGTTCGGGCAAAATTCTGGGTTACAAATGCCCAAGTGCGCCCTTGATACTCTCCAATCTCGATACCGATTCCAACGTAGTCAAAATCGGGGTTCAGCAGGTTGGCCCTGTGTCCATCGCTGTTCATCAGTTGATTGTGAAGCCCGATAACCTCGTCATCGAAACCGTCAGGAGCTCGGACGGACCTTCCTGCTATGTTTTCTGCCCAGCTGTAACTTCCGCTAAAATTGAACCCGGCGTCATCCATGCGTGCTCCCGGATTCGAGTTGTTCACACCGGTATGAGAAAAAATGTCCGTCGCAATCATCCACCTACTGTGATCTTCGGACGCTTCGTTGAGATTAAGTTCCAGAACAAGCGGCGGCGCGCCAACTTTAGCTCTCTCCGCGTTAATCAGATCCAACATATCTCGTTCTAGAGAGTCTGCCTGTGACATCGACTTACCTAAAGTGTTTCGCGTTTTTTGTATTGTCGGTTGGGATAGCGGCAGAACTGTGGCACTAATAATCTGTATGGAAATGTAGGAGAAAAACAGCGGGTCTCTGCTACATTTCCTTTGCAGTTAGGCGGAAAACCGCAAGAAAACCTATGTACCAGTTTGGCAATGATATTCCGCGACGTGCCACAGTTTCGCAGAGGATTCTCAAAGGTTCAAGGAATGCGCTAACAACGACCAAGCGCAAGTAAACTCGAGTAAGTAAAGCAGCATGCCGTGGCCTGCTTTTCTACCGAATGTAGGGGATTTGGTGCCCAGGAGAGGACTCGAACCTCCACGTCCATACGGACACTAGCACCTGAAGCTAGCGCGTCTACCAATTCCGCCACCTGGGCAGGTGTCGTGGAGGGGCGTTTAAGCCCACTGGCTGGAAGGGTCAACCAGATTCGGGAAGATTTTTGAAAGTTTTTTTCGCACATCCAAATTCAGTTTGAATTGGTTGGTCTTTTCACTGACGCGCGGCGTTATTGCGCCTTGTTTGACAAGCCTCAGAGCGCTAGATCGATAGAGGACCCACAAGCAGGAGCCCTCTCATGTCGAAAATGGTCACGATTTACGGCGGATCGGGATTTGTCGGCCGGTATATTACGCGGCGCATGGCAAATGAAGGGTGGCGTGTCCGGGTGGCGGTGCGGCGCCCGAATGAGGCGATGTTTGTCAGGCCCTATGGCGTGGTTGGTCAGGTTGAACCCATTTTGTGCAACATCCGTGATGATGCCTCGGTCGCTGCTGCAATGCACGGGGCAGACGCGGTGGTGAATTGCGTCGGCGTTCTGAACGAGCTGGGCAAGAACGCCTTTGACGCCGTGCAGGCCGATGGGGCCGAGCGGATCGCGCGTTTGGCGGCCGATCAGGGCATTTCCCAAATGGTTCATATCTCGGCCATCGGAGCGGACGCTGAGTCCGACAGCGAATATTCGCGAACCAAGGCGCATGGTGAGGCCGGTGTGCTGACCCATATGCCAGATGCAATTATTCTGCGGCCGTCTGTGATTTTCGGAACCGAAGATCAGTTCTTTAATCGTTTTGCCGGGATGACCCGGATGGGACCTTTCCTGCCGCTAGTCGGAGCCGAAACCAAATTCCAGCCGGTCTATGTGGATGACGTGGCCAAGGCAGCCGTTCAGGGTGTTTTGGGTCACGCTGAGCCCGGTGTGTACGAATTGGGCGGGCCCGAGGTGAAAACCTTTCGCGCGCTGATGCAGCAGATGCTTGATGTGATTCACCGTCGTCGGGTGATCATCGGAATGCCCTTCTTTGTGGCCCGCATAATGGCTGGCGTGTTGGACATTGTTAAATTCGCCAGCTTCCAGTTGTTCCCGAACCACATCCTGACGCGCGATCAGCTGAAAAACCTGCGCCGCGACAATGTTGTGTCCGACGGGGCCAAAGGATTTACCGATCTTGGGATCGAGCCAGCGACACTGGAATCCGTACTGCCGGATTACCTGTGGAAGTTCCGCCCCTCGGGTCAGTACGACGACATCCAGAACTCGGCCAACAATCTGCGGACCTGATCAGCTATAGGCGATTGCAAGCAGGATGGCACCCAGGATCACGCGGTAGATCACATAAGGTGTAAAGCTGACACTGCGCAGCAGGCGCATCATCAGGGTCAGAGCCAGCAGAGCTGAGATAAAAGCAAAGAATGCCGCGATTGCCCCGTCTCGGGCCAATTGGGCGTCTGCTTCGCGGATAACATCGACTGACAGCAAAATACCTGAGGCCAGAATGGTCGGGATCGACATCAACATCGCAATCCGCGCGCCATCCTCGCGCGTATAGCCCAATTGGCGCGCGCCGGTGATGGTAATGCCGGACCGGGATGTTCCGGGTATCAGGGCGAGAACCTGCCACAGCCCCATGATCAACGCATCGCGCAGACCCCATTCGCTTGCTTCTTTGGTCTGCGGCCCATTTTGATCGGCCCAATACAGAACGAGGCCAAAAACCAGCATGGTCCAGCCAATGACCGCCATTGACCGAAACGCCTCGATCAGGCCGGTTTTGAACAGGATAGCCCCGACAATCACGGTGGGAATCGTGGCGACTATCAGACCCATGGCCAGCTGCGCCTGTGGTGTGTCGGCCCGTCCGGTCAACGCCCGTGGCAGCCCGGAGACGGCCTGTTTCACATCGGACCAGAAATAAAGAATCACAGCGCCCAAAGTGCCCACATGCACGGCCACGTCGATGGCCAGGCCTTGATCGTCCAGTCCGGTCAGGCTGGGTAGCAGTATCAAATGACCAGATGAAGAGATCGGCAAAAACTCAGTGATACCCTGAATAATCGCCGCGAGAATCAATTGAAAAAGACCCATCTGCCCCGCCGTGTTGTGGTCACGTCTTTGTTTGCCCAATGGGTATAAGTGCTCTGTGGAAAAGGAAAGCGTGCATATAGGTCCGAATCGGAACTAAAAATCGCATTTAATTTCAAACCTCCACTAAATTTCCCCTCGATTTTCGAATTTAGGTCAGTACAGTTGACTTTTCATCCAATCTTTCATCTCTTAAAGAGACGTGACCAAGCCAATTCATGGAGTTTGACCCGTGGCCAAGCAACCGATGCTGAAATTTGTGCAGATCGACCGCGTCATGCCCGAAAAGCGTGCCGCCGATGACCGCAGAGAAGATTTTGATGAAATCTACGCCGAATTCGCAGCAGAGAAGGCCAAGGAGCAAGCCAGCCGATGCAGTCAATGTGGTGTTCCATACTGCCAGTCGCATTGCCCACTGCACAACAACATCCCTGACTGGCTGCATTTGACCGCGACGGGTCGTCTGGAAGAAGCCTACCAAACCAGTCAGGCCACCAACACATTCCCTGAGATTTGTGGCCGAATCTGCCCGCAGGACCGCCTGTGCGAAGGCAACTGCGTGATCGAGCAATCGGGCCACGGCACGGTTACCATTGGCACGATTGAGAAATACATCACCGACACCGCCTGGGACAAAGGCTGGGTGAAACCCACCTCTCCGGGTGCCGAGCGCAGCGAAAGCGTCGGCATAATCGGTGGCGGCCCCGGCGGTCTGGCTGCGGCTGACATGCTGCGTCGGGCGGGCATTCAGGTCACCGTCTATGATCGTTATGATCGCGCAGGCGGTCTGCTGATGTACGGCATTCCGGGGTTCAAGCTGGAAAAAGACATTGTTCAGCGTCGAAATGACCTGCTGGCAGATGGTGGAGTCGAGTTCGTGCTGAATTGCGATGTAGACGCCGCCAAGTTCGAGGAAATACGCTCCAAGCATGATGCAGTAATCATTGCGACAGGCGTGTACAAATCGCGCGATCTGTCTATGCCCGGCAGCGGTCTGGCTGGAATCGAAAAAGCCATCGATTTCCTGACCGCCTCGAACCGCAAAAGTTTTGGCGATGACGTCGAAGATTTCGACAATGGCCGCTTGAATGCCGAAGGCAAGAAGGTGGTCGTTATTGGTGGCGGTGATACCGCGATGGATTGTGTGCGGACCTCGATCCGGCAAGGTGCCACGTCGGTCAAATGCCTCTATCGTCGTGACCGGGCGAACATGCCGGGTTCGCAGCGCGAAACCCAAAACGCCGAAGAAGAAGGCGTGGTGTTCGAATGGCTGAGCGCGCCCAAGGGCTTTACCGGCGACGACACCGTCGCAGGCGTGATGGTGCAGAAGATGCGTCTGGGTCAGCCCGACGCGACCGGCCGTCAGGCACCTGAAGTGATCGAAGGCGCGGATTATGTCGAAGACGCCGATTTGGTGATTAAGGCGCTGGGCTTTGAGCCTGAAGACCTGCCCACCCTGTTCGGCCAGCCCGACCTGCCCGTCACCCGTTGGGGCACCGTCAAGGCAGCGTTCGAGACCGGCGCAACCGAGATGGACGGCGTCTATGCTATTGGTGACATCGTGCGCGGTGCGTCTCTGGTGGTCTGGGCCATTCGTGACGGTCGTGACTGCGCCGATGCGATTATTGATCGCTTCAACGCCAAGGCTGCCATCGCAGCCGAATAACCCTAGCCCAGCGACAGGAGGGTCTGATGCCCGAATTGCAAGGTCAATGCATGTGCGGCGCGGTCACGGTGACTGCAACCCCGGCGCGGGAATCGCTGGGAGCCTGCCATTGTGATCAATGCCGTCGCTGGACCAGTTCGATGCTGGTAACCTTCGCGGCAGAGCCCGGCTATGCCGCCTTGGGACCGGTCAAGACCTACACCTCGTCGGATTGGGCCGAACGGGCATTTTGCTCGGACTGTGGTTCGGCACTGTGGTACCGGATCACTTTGCCGGGCGAGATGCACGGACAAACCCAAATGGCTGCCGGTCTTTTTGACGACACCGGCAACCCGCTGAAACTTGAACTTTACATAGATAAAAAGCCCGAGGGCTACGCGTTCGCAGGAGAACGCCGGCAGATGACCAAAGCCGAGGTCGAAGCCATGTATGCCCTGCCGGAAGAAGGAGACAGCCAATGACCAAATATGATGCCGATTGGGTGCGGGCCGAAGAAGCCAAGCGCAAATGGATGGCCGAAAATGGTCTCTATTCCGAGGACGAAGAGCATTCTTCATGCGGCGTAGGTCTTGTGGTTTCGATTGACGGCAAAGCGTCACGTAAGGTGGTGGATGCCGGGATCGACGCACTTAAGGCAATCTGGCACCGGGGCGCGGTGGACGCAGACGGCAAGACGGGTGATGGCGCGGGTATTCACGTGCAGATCCCGGTTCCGTTCTTCTATGACCAGATCCGCCGCACCGGACATGAGCCGCGACTGGATCAACTGATTGCGGTTGGTCAGGTCTTTTTGCCACGCACCGACTTTGGCGCACAGGAACAGTGCCGGACCATCGTTGAAACCGAAGTTCTGCGCATGGGCTATTACATTTATGGTTGGCGTCATGTGCCGGTCGATGTGACCTGCCTGGGAGAAAAAGCCAACGCCACCCGGCCTGAGATTGAGCAGATCCTGATCTCGAACTCAAAAGGTGTGGATGAAGACACGTTTGAGCGTGAGCTTTATGTGATCCGTCGCCGTATCGAAAAGGCGGCACTGGCTGCCGGTATTTCTGATCTGTATCTGGCCTCGCTCAGCTGCCGGTCGATCATCTATAAGGGCATGATGTTGGCCGAGCAGGTCGCGGTGTTCTACCCCGATTTGATGGACGAGCGCTTTGAAAGTGCCTTTGCCATCTACCACCAGCGATATTCGACCAATACGTTCCCGCAGTGGTGGCTGGCCCAGCCTTTCCGCATGCTGGCCCATAACGGCGAGATCAACACGCTGAAGGGCAACATCAACTGGATGAAAAGCCATGAGATCCGCATGGCGAGCGGCACCTTTGGTGACTATGCCGAGGACATCAAGCCGATCATCGCAGGTGGTTCGTCGGATTCGGCGGCTCTGGACTCTGTCTTTGAAGTTCTTGTCCGTGCCGGCCGGTCTGCCCCAATGGCGAAAACCATGCTGGTGCCGGAAAGCTGGTCCAAGCAGGCGGTCGAACTGCCGCAGGCGTGGCGCGACATGTATTCCTACTGCAATTCAGTGATGGAGCCGTGGGACGGCCCCGCCGCATTGGCGATGACCGATGGCCGTTGGGTTTGTGCGGGTCTGGACCGGAACGGTCTGCGTCCGATGCGTTACGTAGTAACTGGCGACGGTCTTGTCATTGCAGGGTCCGAGGCCGGGATGGTGCCGATTGATGAGGCCACAGTGACCGAAAAAGGCGCGCTTGGCCCAGGTCAGATGCTGGCCGTCGATATGAAGAAGGGCAAGTTGTTCCGCGACACGCAGATCAAGAACAAACTGGCCCGTGCGCTGCCATTTGGCGAATGGGTCGGCAAGATTCACGATCTGGATGCCACGCTGGCAGGTGTGACCGAAACCCCGATTTTCTCAGGAGAGGAACTGCGCAAGCGTCAGATCGCGGCTGGTTATTCGGTTGAGGAGCTGGAGCAGATCCTCGCCCCGATGGCGGAAGATGGCAAAGAGGCGCTGGCCTCGATGGGTGACGATACGCCCTCGGCGGTTCTGTCCAAGCAATACCGCCCGCTCAGCCATTTCTTTAGGCAGAATTTCAGCCAGGTGACCAACCCGCCGATCGATTCTTTGCGCGAATACCGCGTGATGTCTTTGAAGACGCGGTTTGCGAACCTCAAGAACGTGCTGGATGAGGACAGCAGCCAGACCGAGATTGTGGTTCTGGAAAGTCCCTTTGTCGGCAACGCGCAATGGGACAAGCTGGTTGAAAGCTTTGATGCCCCGCTGGCCGAGATCGACTGTAGCTTTGAGCCCGGCCAAAACGCACTAAGCGAGGCGTTGGCCCGTGTTAGAGCCGAAGCGGAAGAGGCCGTTCGGTCCGGCGCTGGGCATCTGGTGCTGTCTGACATGAACTCGGGCGCAGGTCGTGTGGCGATGCCCATGATCCTTGCCACAAGTGCGGTGCACTCACACCTGACCCGTCAGGGCCTACGGACATTCTGTTCGTTGAACGTACGCTCGGCGGAATGTGTCGACCCGCACTATTTTGCCGTTCTGATCGGTTGTGGTGCGACCGTTGTGAACGCCTATCTGGCCGAGGATTCGCTGGCCGACCGTATTGATCGCGGCCTTTTGGACGGGACCCTGACCGAAAATGTCGCCCGCTTCCGCGAAGCGATCGATCAGGGCTTGTTGAAGATCATGGCCAAGATGGGAATCTCGGTAATCTCGTCCTATCGCGGCGGCCTGAATTTTGAGGCCGTTGGCCTGAGCCGTGCGATGGTGGCCGAATACTTCCCTGGAATGACCAGCCGGATTTCCGGCATCGGCGTCACGGGTATTCAGACGAAGGCCGAGGAGATCCACGCCAAGGCATGGGATAGCGGTCTGGACGTGCTGCCCATCGGTGGGTTCTATAAGGCGCGTAAATCGGGTGAGACCCACGCGTGGGAAGCGACCTCGATGCATATGATGCAAATGGCTTGTAACCGCGCGTCCTATGAGCTGTGGAAGCAATACTCGGCCAAGATGCAGTCGAACCCGCCGATCCATCTGCGTGACCTGATGGACTTTAAACCGCTGGGCAAGCCAATCCCGATTGAAGAGGTCGAGTCGATCACTTCGATCCGCAAGCGGTTCGTCACGCCGGGCATGTCGCTGGGTGCGTTATCGCCCGAGGCGCACAAGACGCTGAACGTGGCGATGAACCGGATCGGTGCGAAATCCGACTCCGGCGAGGGTGGCGAAGACCCGGCACATTTTGTGCCGGAGCCCAATGGCGACAACCCGTCGGCCAAGATCAAACAGGTCGCTTCGGGCAGGTTCGGTGTGACCGCCGAATACCTGAATCAGTGTGAAGAACTGGAGATTAAGGTCGCTCAGGGTGCCAAACCCGGTGAAGGCGGTCAGCTGCCGGGCATGAAAGTTACCGACCTGATTGCGCGACTGCGCCATTCGACCAAGGGTGTGACCCTGATCTCTCCACCGCCGCACCACGATATCTACTCAATCGAGGATCTGGCGCAGCTGATCTACGACCTGAAACAGATCAACCCGCGCTGCAAGGTTACCGTGAAACTGGTGGCGTCTTCGGGTGTTGGCACGATTGCTGCCGGTGTGGCCAAGGCCAAAGCGGACGTGATCCTGATTTCGGGCCACAATGGTGGCACCGGGGCATCTCCGGCGACCTCGATCAAATATGCCGGTCTGCCGTGGGAGATGGGCCTGACCGAGGCACATCAGGTTTTGGCGATGAACAACCTGCGCGACCGCGTGACCCTGCGAACCGATGGTGGCTTGCGCACCGGTCGTGATATCGTCATGGCTGCGATGATGGGGGCCGAGGAATACGGTATCGGCACCGCTGCTCTGATCGCGATGGGCTGTATCATGGTGCGTCAGTGCCAGTCGAACACCTGCCCGGTCGGTGTGTGTACGCAGGACGAATCCCTGCGGGCAAAGTTCACCGGTAATGCCGATAAGGTCGTCAACCTGATCACCTTCTATGCACAGGAAGTGCGCGAGCTGCTGGCCAGCCTCGGTGCGCGGTCGATTGACGACATCATCGGGCGGGCAGATCTGCTGGCGCAGGTCAGTCGCGGTTCAGCGCATCTGGATGATCTGGACCTCAACCCGCTGCTGATCACCGTCGATGGTGCCCATAACATCGTCTACAACCGCGACAGAGATCGCAATGCAGTGCCCGATACGCTTGATGCGGAAATTGTGCGCGATGCTGCACGGTTCCTGAAAGACGGTGAGAAAATGCAGCTGTCCTATGCTGTTCAAAACACGCACCGAACCGTGGGCACACGGGTCTCCAGCCATATCGTGCAGAATTTCGGGATGCGGAACACGTTCCAGCCCGACCACCTGCATGTGAAACTGCAAGGCTCGGCCGGTCAGTCGTTGGGGGCTTTTGCGGCCCCAGGTCTGAAGCTTGAGGTATCTGGTGATGCCAACGACTATGTCGGCAAGGGCCTGTCCGGGGGCACAATCGTTGTACGTCCGCCGCAGGTCAGCCCGCTGAAAGCAGACGAAAACACCATTATCGGCAACACCGTTCTTTACGGCGCAACTGATGGCCACCTGTTTGCGGCTGGCCGCGCAGGTGAGCGGTTCGCGGTTCGGAATTCGGGCGCCACTGTGGTGATCGAGGGCTGTGGCTCGAACGGCTGTGAATACATGACCGGTGGTATTGCGGTGATCTTGGGTGGCATTGGTGCCAACTTTGGCGCAGGTATGACGGGCGGTATGGCCTATCTGTACGACCCCGAAGGCAAGGCCGAGCAGCTGATGAACATGGAAACGCTGGTGACCTGCCCGGTGACTGTCGACCATTGGGAAAATCAGCTGAAATCGCTGATCGAAACCCATCAGGCTGAAACCAACAGCCGTAAGGCCGCCGACATTCTGCAGCATTGGGAGGTCGAAAAGGCCAATTTCCTGCAGGTTTGCCCGAAAGAGATGCTGAACAAGCTCAGCCATCCTCTGACGACCGAGGCAACTGCTGTTCCCGCCGAGTAAGCGAAAGTTGTTAGACCAAATCAGAACCCCGCGTGTCACCAAGGACACGCGGGGTTTTCAATTTACGTCCCGGCCTTGCTTAAGATTGCATACCCGCGCAACGCTCAGATCAGGCAAGATAAACCGTTCCAAACCCGGCCACAGCGTCGTATAGCAACAAAATGGCAAGAACAGCAGCGCGCAAGTCGAGCAAAAAGAAAAGCAAGGCGTCGAAATCAAAAAGGCCACTGGTTCCGCGGATTCGTCGTTGGGTAACACGCATCGCCTTGGGCGTTGTGGCTTTTGTCGTGGGTTTGGTCCTGCTTTACTCGGTGGTTAATCCGCCGGTGACTCATACAATCTGGTCGGAATGGCGAAGATTGGGGAAGGTCGAGCGCGAGTGGGTGTCGATCGAAGAAATTGCCCCGGTTATGGGCAGATCTGCCGTGGCCGCCGAGGACGCGAATTTCTGCCTGCATTGGGGCTTTGACGTTGAAGCAATCCGCGAAGCGCTGGAAGACGGCGGCAGCCGGGGGGCCTCGACCATTACCCAGCAGGTCGTGAAGAACGTGTTCCTGTGGCAAGGGCGCAGTTGGGTGCGCAAAGCGCTTGAAACGTCGATTACACCCGTCGTCGAAATCTTCTGGAGCAAGCAGCGAATCCTAGAAGTATATCTGAACGTTGCCGAAACCGGTCAGGGGGTCTTCGGGGTCGAAGCGGCAGCACAGCGATACTATGGGACGAGTGCGTCCAAGTTGTCGTCAGTTCAGGCGGCCCGATTGGCGGCGATCCTGCCGTCCCCCCGCAACAGATCCGTCACAGATCCGTCGGTTCGAACCCGCAGACGTGCGGCATCCATCCGGGATGGGGCGGCCACCATCCGCGCAGATGGTCGCGCGGATTGTTTCGAGGATTGAAACCCTATGCCCCTCAAGGCTAAAGCTGGGGGGTATTCACTGGTTCGATTGGAAGATTATGGCGCGTCTGTTTCATGTTCCCCTGTCCCCGTATTGCCGCAGGGTGCGCCTGTCGCTTGCGGAAAAGAAAATCGAAGTCGAATTGGTCGAGGAACGATACTGGGAACAAGACCCGGATTTTCTGCGCCGCAACCCAGCCGGCAAAGTCCCGGTGTTGCGACTGGATGGACAGGTCATGGCGGAAAGCGCGGCCATTTGTGAATATATCGAAGAAACCCGCCCTGAACCTCCGCTGATGCCAAAAAAACCTGAAGCGCGGTACGAGGTGCGGCGTTTGGTTGGTTGGTTCGATGACAAGTTCCATCACGAAGTCACATCTCGACTGTTGTATGAGCGGGTGAACAAGAAGGTGACCGGCGAGGGTTATCCCGACAGTAAAAACGTCAAGGCGGGTGCAAAGGCTATCAAGTATCATTTGGACTACATGGCTTGGCTGCTGGATCACCGGCGCTGGCTGGCAGGTGATCAGATGACTCTGGCCGATTTTGCAGCTGCTGCGCACTTGTCTGCTCTGGATTATATCTCAGATGTAGATTGGAACCGTTCTCAGGCGGTCAAGGATTGGTATGCCAAGATCAAGTCGCGGCCTGCGTTCCGGTCCATATTGGCAGATCAGGTTCCTGGGTTCCGACCGCCACCGCATTACGCTGATCTGGATTTCTGATAGGGTAAGGGTGTAGCGGGCTGACTGCCCCCTCTTGGCCGGGGTGTGGGCCAATTCACCCCGAGGGTACTTATAGCCAGATGAAGAGCGGATCAGGTTTAAAAGAAAAGCTGGTGGCGCAGGCGTTGAGCGAGGGATTTGTCTCTTGCCGTGTTTGCCGACCTTGGGACGTGCCCGAAGTGCCGTCGCGCTTGCAGGCGTTTTTGGATGCCGGGTATCACGGGCAGATGGGGTGGATGGCCGAGCGGACCCATTGGCGCGGAGATCCGGCCGCATTGTGGCCCGAGGCGCGGTCGGTCATCATGCTGGCCGAGAGCTATACGCCTGACCATGATCCGACCGAAGTTCTGCAGCATCCGGACAAGGCGGCGATTTCTGTTTATGCGCAGAACAAGGATTACCACGATCTGGTCAAAAAGCGGCTGAAACGGCTGGCGCGCTGGTTGATTGCGGAAGCGGGTGGAGAGGTAAAGGTCTTTGTTGATACCGCGCCTGTTCCGGAGAAGGCTTTGGGCCATGCGGCAGGGCTGGGCTGGCAGGGAAAACACACCAATCTCGTAAGCCGCGACTGGGGAAATTGGGCCTTTTTAGGCTCTGTTTTTACGACGTTGGACCTGCCTGCAGACATGGCTGAATCTGACCATTGCGGTAATTGTCGAGCTTGTTTGAGCGCCTGTCCGACGGATGCGTTTCCCGCGCCGTATCAGTTGGATGCGCGGCGATGTATTTCATATCTGACGATCGAACATAAAGGGCCGGTCGACGAAGAGCTGCGCCAAAAGCTGGGAAACCGGATTTATGGATGCGACGATTGTTTGGCCGCGTGCCCGTGGAACAAATTCGCCATCGCAGCGAGCGATGTGCGGTATGCCGCACGTGATGATCTGAAAGCACCGCCGTTGGCCGAGCTTGCTGTGTTGGATGATGCAGCGTTTCGGGCCAAGTTCTCGGGCTCGCCGATCAAGAGGATCGGGCGGGATCGGTTTGTGCGCAACGTTCTGTACGCGATTGGCAACTCGGAACGGTCAGATCTGATGCCCGTCGCGCAGTCGCTTGCCAATGATCCTGATCCAACGGTGGCGGACGCCGCGCGTTGGGCGGTGAAACGATTGTCGTAAGTGACGCAAACAGGCTGGACGTGTTGGTCCAAACCGCTACACCCATCGACAGCGAACAGGAAGGAGATCCCGATGGCGTTGGCTTTGGGGGTGGATACGGGTGGAACCTATACGGATGCGGTGCTGATCCGGGACGAGAAAGAGGTGATCGCCTCGGCTAAATCCCTGACAACCCGCGCCGATCTGGCAATTGGGGTTGGACAGGCGATCTCGGCAGTGTTGGATCAAGCACAGGTGTCGCCGGAGCAGATCTCAATGGCGTCTTTGTCGACGACGTTGGCGACGAATGCCTTGGTCGAAGGGCAGGGTGGTCGAGTCGCGCTGATTTACATTGGGTTCAAGGAAGCAGACCTTGAGAAACATGGGCTGCGGGATGCGCTGAAGGGTGATCCAGCGCTGGTGATTGGCGGTGGGCATAGCCACGCCGGGGGTGAGGCTGCTCCATTGGACGTCGACGCGCTGGAAGCCTTTTTGGCGTCGCACAAGGATGTTTCCGGGTTTGCGGTTGCCGCGCAGTTCGCAACGCGGAACCCGGCGCATGAATTGCAGGCCGCGCGTGTCATTGCCGCGACAACCGGGGCACCGGTAACGTGCTCTCATCAGTTGTCGGCCAAACTGAACGGTCCGAAACGCGCGGTCACGGCGGTTTTGAATGCGCGTTTGATCGGCATGATCGACCGTTTGATCGGTCGGGCGCAGGATCGTTTGATTGATCTGGGCATAACCGCACCGATGATGGTTGTGCGCGGCGATGGTGCTCTGATGAGCGCCGAACAAGCGCGGGAACGCCCGATTGAGACGATCCTCAGCGGGCCGGCGGCTTCGATTGTTGGGGCAAGCTGGTTGACGGGGGCCGAGAATGCACTGGTGTCCGATATTGGCGGCACCACGACGGATGTTGCGCTGATTCGGGATGGCAAACCCGCGATTGACCCAGCGGGCGCGCAGGTCGGCGGATTTCGTACGATGGTTGAGGCGGTTGCCATGCGCACCCACGGACTGGGTGGAGATAGCCAGGTGCATGTGGTGACCGAAGGGCTGGGCGGCGGCGTATTTCTGGGGCCACGACGGGTGCTGCCGGTATCTCTGATCGCGTCAGAAGCACCCGAGGTTGTTCACGGCGTTCTGGACACACAGTTGCGGGCAACAACCGTGGGAGAGCATGACACGCGGTTTGCCCGCCGTGTTCCCGGTATCAATGCCGACGGGTTGGGTGCGCGCGAAGAATCGCTGTTGGAGAGGCTGGGCGAGAACGTCATGCCCCTAAGTGACCTGCTGCGCACCCGTATGGAGAACGGAGCTTTGTCGCGTCTGGTGGATCGCGGTGTCGTTCAGGTTTCGGGTGTGACGCCATCGGATGCCAGCCATGTTTTGGGCCGATTGGATACCTGGGATGCGGACGCAGCCCACAAGGCGTTGGAGCTGGTTGCGCGCAAGCGGGTGGGGACGGGTGACAGGCTAGCCGGCAGCCCCGAACAACTGGCACAGATGATCGTGGATCAGTTGACCGAACAGACGTCTTTGACCTTATTAGAGACTGCTTTTGCCGAAGAAGCTGACGGTTTTGGTCTTGCACCTGCTGACTTGGCCCGGCACGTGTTGACGCAAAAAGGGCTGGCAAGGCATCGCGGCTTAATCGCGCTGGACGCATCGCTAAACGTGGATGTCGTGGGTCTCGGCGCATCCGCCCCCAGCTATTATCCGGCTGTAGGGGATCGCCTGCATTGCACCATGATCCTGCCGGAACACGCCGGTGTCGCCAACGCGATCGGAGCAGTTGTTGGTCGGCTTACGCTGCGTCGAACAGGAACCGTGACGTCACCGTCTGAAGGGCGTTACCGGGTTCATTTGGAGGAAGGGCCGCAGGATTTCACAGAATCCGACAAGGCCTTGGAACTGCTGGAGACGGTTCTGCGGGATCAGGCCGAGGTCGCCGTGCGGCAGGCCGGCGCCGCAGATATCCGGGTGGTCGTCGACCGCGACATCCGCACCGCGCGCATCGAAGCGCAGGACGTGTTTGTCGAAGCGATGATCACGGTCGAAGCCAGCGGACGCCCAAGGGTGGCCTCAGGTTAGCCCCCCTCGCGGGAAGGAGGGCCAATTCGGTTATTCAGCCGCGCTGCGCTTGGGCAGAACCCAATCGGGGCGCGGGAAGTGGCAGGTATAGCCGTTGGGAATACGTTCAAGGTAGTCCTGATGCTCGGGCTCAGCCTCCCAGAAATCGCTGACGGGTTCGACCTCGGTCACAACCTTGCCGGGCCAGATCCCGCTGGCGTTCACATCGGCAATCGTGTCCTCAGCCAACTGTTTCTGGGCGTCGTCCACATAGTAGATGGCCGAGCGATAGCTCATCCCGCGATCATTGCCCTGACGGTTAACGGTTGTCGGGTCGTGAATCTGAAAGAAGAACTCGAGCAGGTCGCGATAGGTAATTTGCGCTGGGTCGAAAATGATCTCGATCCCTTCGGCATGGGTGCCGTGGTTGCGATAGGTGGCGTTGGGCACGTCGCCGCCAGTATAGCCGACGCGGGTGCTGGAAACGCCGGGCAATTTACGGATCAGGTCCTGCATGCCCCAAAAGCAGCCCCCGGCCAGAACAGCGCGTTCATTGGTCATTGGATATCCTCCACATGGATCAGGTATTCACTGTACCCTTCGGCCTCCATCTCATCGCGATGAATGAACCGCAAGGAGGCGGAGTTGATACAATAGCGTAGCCCGCCGTGTTCGCGTGGACCGTCGGGGAATACGTGCCCAAGATGACTGTCGCCATGTTTCGAGCGGACCTCGGTCCGGATCATGCCAAGCGTGCGATCTTCAATCTCTTCAACATGCTCGTGCACGATGGGCTTGGTAAAGCTTGGCCAGCCACATCCGGATTCGTATTTGTGGGTCGAGGCAAATAGCGGTTCGCCCGAGACGATATCGACGTATATGCCCGGTTCCTTGTTTCCCAACAGCTTTCCAGTGCCGGGGCGTTCGGTCCCGCTGCGTTGGGTGACGTGAAATTCTTCAGGGGAAAGAGCGGCAATGGCCTCGGGGTCTTTGGTGTAGCGGGTCATGGCTTCTCCGGTGTTGATATGACTTGGACCTTTATTTGGGCATACTGGGGCAAAAATCAAAATCATATTTCAGCCTGCTCGCGTTCTCGTGCGGGTGATCCGAATGCCAAACGCACGCGTAATTCACAATAAAGGAGGTAACACCATGTTGAGACTGCTTCTGTTATCCGTCCTATTGCTGGTTGCCCGCGCTGTTCAAGCTGCACCTTTGACCGGTGAGTTTGACTCGATTGACGGCGGAACCCTTTCTCTTGAGGGGTGGAGAGGTCAGCCGGTGCTGATTGTGAACACGGCATCCCATTGCGGGTTCACGGGGCAATACGCTGGCTTACAAAAAATCCATGACACCTATGCTGATCGAGGTCTCGTGGTTTTGGCCGTCCCTTCGGATTCTTTCAATCAGGAACTGGGGTCAGCGAAAGACGTGAAACAATTCTGCGAGATGAATTTTGGTCTGACCTTGCCCATGACCGACATCACCCCAGTCAAAGGCGTCGGTGCCCATCCGTTTTATAGGGCTGTTGCCCAGCAAACGGGCTTTGTCCCCAAGTGGAATTTCAACAAGATCCTGATTGACCCAGCGGGCGAGGTTGTCGCGACGTATGGCTCGAACGTCAAACCGGATTCACCGAAGCTCTTGCGTCAGGTCGAGGCATTGCTGCGCTGATCGGTCTGCCGAGACAGCTGCACTGCCAGAATTCCCAGCGTTGTGATGCCCACGCCAACCGCATCCATCGGACCAAGCTTTTCACCCAGCAGAGCAGCAGCGACCGCGACGCCAAAGACCGGGTTCAAAAAGTGAAAAGTTGCGGCTCGGATCGCGCCGATCCTGTTCAACAAATGGAACCAGATCAGTGTCGCCAACAAGCCAGGGAACAGTGTCGTATAAGCAAAGGCCAGCATCCACGGTACGTTCGGGTGAATGTAGATCGTCTCGAATATGGGGGCCGCGAAGAACAGAATTGCCGCGCCCACCAGCATCTGTAGCCCGACCACCATCATGAAATTGCCGCCGGATGTTGCCCCGCGCACAGCCAGTGTCGCAAAGCTGAGCGCCAGCGCGCCCAGCCCGCACAGCATGACGCCAAACAGGTCGGCGCCCGCGCTAATCCGGCTGCTCATGATCAATGCGACGCCAGCGAAACCCGCCAGCAATCCGAACACGCCCAGTGGTCGAAGTTTTTCGTGAAACAGTGTCCAGCTGGCTAATGCCACGATCAGGGGCATTGTTGATGCAATAATCGCCGCAACAGATGCTTGTACGGTTTGCATTGCGTAGAAATTCAGACCCAAATAAAGGGCATTTTGGCATATTCCAAACAGAATAGTCGCGTACCATTGCGCGCGCGTCAGCCTCCAGCTTTGGCCCATCGCCCGTGCAATTGCGACCCCCAACAACCCCGAGATCAAAAATCGCAGCGCCAGTGAGAAAAGGGGCGAGGCATCGGCGACGATGATCCGCGCCGAGGTAAAGGCTGACGACCAGATGAAGGCAAATGCCAGCCCCATGGCTATGGCGCGCAGATCCATGATGACGCTCTCCCAAACGCCGCGACTGTTTCGGAATTATCTCAAACGCGCAAGCGCCGCGCGTCAAAAAAACCACAGGCCTCATCAGTTACATTCGGCATTGCGGTGTTTGTTGATTGATCAGTCAATTAAAGGTATGCGAGCCGCACTCTGACTAACCAAGGGAGGTATGTTGGTGCTTTTGGAGTATATTCTGTCTTTCGGCGTCCTGCTGGCATTGGGCCTGGTCGCTTTCTTCGTCGTGAAATGGTGGAACCTGCGTTGCGTGGGCGTCACGCCAGTGCATCTGTTCACCTTCATCGCGATCCTGTTCACGTCCGGTCTGGATGTCGGCCTGATCATGTTCCCGCTGACCGAGTTTGGCGGCTACGCCGAGGAACCGGCCTATGCCTTTGCGAATCCGCTGGCCATCGAGTTCGGGTTCTGGGGTTTCCTGATCTGGGCCTTCTACTTCCTGACAGCGTTCTATTTCTGCGTCATCGAACCCCGCGTGAAGTTCTTTGAGATCCCGCTGGTCAAGCTGATCAACAACGTGGTCATCATCGGTACCTGCGCCTTCACCGCCAGCCTGTTTCTGATCTACCTGCCTGGCTATCTGCCTGAAGTCGGAGACGGCGAATCCGTGGTTTCAACCTTCTACATCATCGTATTCGTGGTCATTCTGGCAGCGGCCTATTCTTCGACCGACCTGAAATACGTGCGTATCCTGTCCGTGGGCTCGACCTTCCTGTTCCTGGCACTGATCACCGGAATGTGGGTCGCGGCCGGCATGGGCATGACCGGATTTGTAGAAACCGGCAGTAACATCAGCGCTTACTTTGCCAACCTGCACAAGTTTGTCCTGCCGCTGACCGACTATCACGCCTTCTATTTGTTCTGGTGGTTCGCGTGGTCGATCATGATTGGCCAGTTCACCTCTCGCTTTGTCGGTGGTCTGAAAACCTGGCAATTGCTGGCGGCGCTGCTGATCTTCCCGTCGATCCCGTTGGGAATCTGGTTCACCGTTCTCTACTACTATCACCTGAACGGCATCAGCACTGCGGGCATCACCAACATCGCGATGGTGATCGTGGGCGTGACCTTTGTGATCAACTCGCTGGACTCGCTGATTAGGCTCTATACAGACAACCTGAACCTGACAGTCGAGCGGTTCGGCAAGGCGATCTACGTTGCAGGCAACGTCGCCCTGCTGTTTGTCCTGACCCTGTTGTTCCAGAGCCAGTGGCTGCAGATCCAATGGATCGGAGCGGTGGTCGTTGGCCTCTATTTGGCCTGCGTGGTCTACATCCTGATCACCAAGCGCAAAGAGGTGTTGAGCATCGATTCAATGCCCGAAGATCGTGATCTGGACTTCCACAAGGTTGAGACGGTTCACTGATTGCCGAACGGAGTTAAAGAACAGACGGGCGCCTAATCCGGCGCCCGTTTTCCGTGGTCTTGAAGTTCTATTTTGGAAAAGTCAGAACCGAAAACGGAACGCAAAACCGACAAGCGGTGCAGTGTCGTAAGATTGCCGGCTAATCTCACTTCCATTTTCGTCATCCAGAGTAAGCCGACCATCGAATTCAGCTCCGGCAAAAACGTTTAGAGAAACTCCGGGATTTGGGCTGTAATCCAAGGCCAATACAACCGGGATGCTCTTGTCTTCCCCAACGCCATCCGGCGCAAGACCTTGGTCATCCAGGCGAAAGCGGATGCGTTCAGAGCGCGCAGCCAAAGACAGGTTTATTGTGTCAGTCATGGCATAACTCAGTGTCAGCCCCGGTCCTCTGGTTGCGCCAATCCCTGATCCCGTATTCAGATTCCAACGGTCATTGATGTCCCAATCCACCAGAAGAGCCGGAAAAAAGTCCACACCTTCTTCCTCGAGTTGGGAAAATACGCCGAATGCAGGTCCAATCGTCAAGCGGCTACTGACTTCCCAAGCCAGACCGGCAAAAACCCCGTAAGTCCGCCCATCAGACGCGTCTATACCACTTTGATAATCCCATCTGATTTGTGGGGATATAAACAGTTGTGCCATTTCACCGACGCGCGCGCGTACCGGAAACGAGATCCGGATATCGCGTATGTCGGTCCATGGTTGATTGTCAGTCTGACTGAAGTCGTAGTCAAATTGCCCAAGGCTTATGGACAGGCCGAATGACGTACCATCGCCGGTATTATACAGCGAACCGCCACGAATAAAGGCACGACTTGCAGAGAAATTGCCACCTCCGCTTAAGGATGCGCTGCCTTGATACGCCGCAAGCCCATCAACCTGAAAGCCCCAACCCACAGGTTGCGCAGTCAACTGAGTTGTCCAGGTTAGAGAAAAAGCAATCGCGAGAGACGAGATTTTGGGGAAGGAGTGCGTCACGTTTTTCAAACCGATCGATGAATTCAAATGTTGTTATTCAACAACTAGACGGGTAACCCGCAAAGTACATCGAAATCTATCGGGTGTGCCAAAATTCGTCCCAACAGGCGAACAAAGAAAAAGGGCCCCCCGAAGGCGACCCTCTATCGTTTGCAGTGAAAGCTGAGATTAGCCGTTCACGCTGTCCTTCAGAGCTTTCGCGATGGTCATCTTGACCACTTTGTCGGCTTCTTTCTTGAACTGCTCGCCGGTGGCGGGGTTGCGCACCATGCGCTCGGGGCGCTCGCGGCAGTAGATTTTGCCAACGCCTGGCAGGGTCACTGCGCCGCCGGCGGAAACTTCGCGGGTGATCAGGCCAGTCATGGCCTCCAACGCTGCGTTTGCAGCTTTCTTGTCGGTTCCCATTTCCTCAGCGAGAGCAGCCACCAGCTGAGTCTTTGTCATAGGCTTTGCCATTTCTTGGTCTCCTTAACGTGCCCGATACATAGGGCCTCACCGCGTAACTGTAACGGGATATTGTGGTCGAACACAACGAATAGTAGCGTTGAAAACCCTAAAAATATGGGGAAATCGTTGCTTTTTTGCGTCAGAGAAAGGCTGTTTCGTCGAATGAACGCAATTTCCGGCTGTGCAGACGCTCTAACGGCATGCCGCGCAGATGTTCCATCGCCCGAATTCCGATTGCAAGATGGCGACTGACCTGGGTGGTATAAAAGGCAGATGCCATGCCCGGAAGCTTTAATTCGCCGTGCAGCGGTTTGTCAGAAACACACAACAATGTGCCGTAGGGAACCCGGAACCGATAGCCATTTGCGGCGATGGTTGCGCTTTCCATATCCAGTGCAATGGCGCGGGATTGGCTGAGCCTTTGCACAGGGCCGGACTGATCGCGCAGTTCCCAGTTGCGGTTGTCGACCGAGGCGACGGTGCCGGTCCGCATGATCCGCTTAAGCTCGTATCCTTCCAACTCGGTGACCTCGGCCACGGCGCTTTCCAGCGCGACCTGAACCTCGGCCAGCGGCGGGATCGGAACCCAGACCGGCAGGTCATCGTCCAGCACCTTGTCTTCACGCAGGTAGGCGTGGGCCAGAACGAAATCCCCCAGCGCCTGCGTGTTGCGCAGCCCGGCACAGTGGCCGACCATCAGCCAGGCGTGGGGCCGCAGAACGGCGATATGGTCAGTGGCCGTTTTAGCGTTCGAAGGCCCAACGCCGATATTGACCAGCGTGATCCCGGACCCATCCTCGCGTTTCAGGTGATAAGTCGGCATTTGCGGCAGCTTCAGCGGTTGGGCCAACTCTTCCTCGGAGCCCTTGATCTCGACATTCCCGGTCGAAACGAAGCTGGTGTAACCGCTGTCCGGATCGGCCAATTGCGCACGCGCGTAATTCTCGAACTCGGAGACGTAGAACTGGTAGTTCGTGAACAGGACATGGTTCTGGAAATGGCTGGGATCCGTCGCGGTATAATGCGCAAGCCGGGCCAGCGAATAGTCGACGCGTTGGGCAGTAAACAAGGCCAGCGGGCCGGCTTCATCCTCTTGGTCGTACACCCCGTTGACGATATCATCGTTGGTCGTGGTCAGGTCGGGAACGTCAAAGACATCGCGCAACGTGAACCCGGCCGCGCCCTGTTGCGGGACGTGCAGATCGGGATTGTTGGCAACCGCGAAATGCACAGGGATCGGTGTGTCGGACGGCCCAATCGTAACCGGCTGGTCGTGGTTCTTGATCAACAACGCGATCTGTTGAGTCAAATAGGACCGAAACAAATCCGGCCGCGTAACCGTTGTGGCATGAATACCGGGTTCTGAGACGTGGCCAAAACTCAGACGGCTGTCGACATGCGCATAGGACGACGTTCTGATGCGAATTTCCGGGTAATAGGCTCTAAACCGCGCCGTTGGTGCGCCATGCTCAATGGCTGCCGAGAAACTGTCGCACAGAAAGCGGGTTGCTTGTTCATAGAGCGCTTCCAACCGAGCGACCGCCGCTTTGGGGTCGGTGAATTGTTCCGGTTTGGGTGCGTCAGGTGTTTTTATTATTGTCATGCAAGTGGTTCCAGAAGATCGATTTTTTCAAAGGTGCGCACATCCACCAGACCCAGATCCGATATCCGCAATTCCGGAATCACGACCAGTGCCAAAAGTGAGTGCTGCATATATGCGTTGTTGAGGGTGCAGCCACAGGCCTCCATCGCGGCGACCATGTCTTCGGCTTTGGCGGCCACAGTTGCGGCGGGGCTGTCTGACATCAGGCCTGCGATGGGCAGTTCGACCAGCGCCAATTCTTCCCCATCGCGGAATATGGTGATGCCGCCACCTACTTCGGCCAGCCTGTTTGCGGCCAGTGCCATCTGTTCGCGATCCGTGCCGACAACGATCATGTGATGGCTGTCATGCGCCACGGTCGAGGCCATGGCCATTTTGCCCTGATATCCGAATCCGGAAACAAAAGCGTTCGTCACGCCGCCCGTCGCCCGGTGGCGTTCAACCAGTGCAATCTGGCAGACATCGCCGTCGCCCTCGACTAATCCTTCGATGATCGGCAGTTCAGCCTTCAGAGCTTTGGTCGGGGCCTGGTTTTCCACCACGCCGATCACGTTGGCCTGCACGCGGTTTGCCCCTGCAGGTGCTTGGATTTCGAAATCGGCAGCGGTCAGGGTATGCCCCAGATGCACGGTGTTCCGGGCGGTATCAGGCCAGTTGAGGTGCGGGCAGTCGACGGTGATTTTACCGTTTTCGGCCACGATCTGACCGCGCGCAATCACGGTGTCGATGGGCAGTTCTTTCAGGTCCGAGCTGAGGATGACATCCGCGCGCCGCCCCGGTGTGATCGAGCCGATTTCACGCTCCAACCCGAAGTGGGTCGCCGTGTTGATCGTTGCCATTTGAAGGGCAATCAGCGGATCACATCCGCAAGCGATGGCGTGCCGAACCACACGATTCATATGGCCGTCATTGACCAGCGTGCCTGAGTGGCAATCGTCGGTGCACAGGATAAAGTTGCGCGGGTCCAGACCTTTTTCCGTGACAGCCGTGATCTGACTTTCCACGTCATACCAGGCCGAGCCCAGCCGCATCATCGACCGCATCCCCTGCCGAACACGCGCGATCGCGTCTGCCTCGCAGGTACCTTCGTGATCATCCGCCGGACCCCCGGCAACATAGGCGGCAAAATCAGGCCCTAAATCAGGCGAAGCGTAGTGTCCTCCTACGGTTTTCCCGGCGCGTTGCGTTTCGGCGATTTCCGCCAACATCTTTGGGTCGCCATTGATGACACCGGGAAAGTTCATCATCTCGCCTAAGCCGATGATGCCGGGCCAGCTCATCGCTTCGGCCACGTCTTCGGCGGTAATTTCGTACCCTGTGGTTTCCAACCCAGGTGCAGATGGGGCGCAGGACGGCATCTGGGTGAAGATGTTCACCGGCTGCATCATCGCCTCGTCATGCATCATGCGTACGCCGTCCAGGCCAAGGACATTTGCGATCTCATGCGGGTCGGTGAACATGCTGGTGGTTCCATGCGGAATGACAGCGCGGGCAAATTCAGCCGGGGTCAGCATGCCCGATTCGATATGCATATGGGCATCACACAGGCCAGGGATCATATAGCGCCCTGTGGCCTCGATGACCTGAGTCTCTGGGCCGGTGCAAAGTGATGCATCGGGTCCGACATAAGCGATGCGTCCATCAGCGATCGCAATGTCATGATTCGGAAGGCTTTCGCGGCTGTGCACATTTACCCAGATTCCGCCGCGAATGACCGAATCTGCAGCTTCACGACCTGCGGCTACGGCAATCAAACGGAGGGCGACATCGGGCCAACTAGGGAAGGGTGTGTGTTCCATGGCCCAACTTTCCCGAATGCGCAGGAAGGTTCAACCCCTTGTGAACAGGTATCATCAAACCGTCACGCAGCGCGTCAGCGCTGCACGGCCCAACCAGAAGAGACGCCCGGCAGGGCATCGATGATGGGCGGGAGCAACCCTCGGTTATTTCTGTGTATCCTTCTCCAGTTCGCGGCGAACCCAATTGGCAAAAGCAATGGCGCCGGGGCTTTCTTCGGCGCGCGGTGACAGAAGCAGATAATAGGCTTCGGGCATGGGTGCGCGATGGGCGAACGGGGCTACTAAACGACCTTGCGCAATCAGGTCATTGGCAATGGTGTCATGCGCCAGACACAGCCCTCCGCCAGCCATGGCTACGGACAAGCTGACCAAATAGGTGGTCGAATAAGTGATTGCAGGATTTCCCCAATTTAGACCCTGTTCTTCAGTCCAACCCAGCCAGTTCGACAGCAGGTTCGAGCAGTCAAAAAGCGGCTGCTGTTGCAGGTCGTCCAACGTCACCTGATAGCCTGGCGCGCAGACTGGATAGTAGTGATCAGTTCTCAGCAATTCGGTCCGAACCGTATCTGACGGCCGTAGTGAATAACGGATTTCCACGGCGGCCCCTTCGGCCATTTCGCGCGGCTCCCAAAGCTCGGTAAAGATATTCAGCTGCACCTCGGGATGTAACGCCCGGAATTTCGGCAGTCTGGGTGCCAGCCAATTCACGGCAAAGGTGATGTTGCTTTGAACCTGAACCGCGTTCTGTTGGGCGCCGGTCACGGCCTGAGTTCCACGTACGAGTGTCCGAAATGCCTCGCGCACCACCGGAAGATACGTGATGCCCGCTTCGGTCAGTTCCAACGCGCGTGGTCGACGCAAAAACAAAGGCTGCCCAAGGTACCCTTCCAAGGACTTGATCTGCTGGCTGACCGCGCTTTGTGTCATGTTCAGATCCCGGGCTGCGCCGGTAAAGGACAAATGCCGCGCCGCCGCCTCAAACGTGCGGAGCCAACCCAGCGGAGGAAGTGGTTTTTGCATGTGTATAACCTTGCCATTAGTTCAGCTAATGGAATAGTTGTGTTTTTTTCGTTGGTCAATTTTTGACGCTACAGGCACGATTTCCGAAAGTTCTCAGCTATCCGCAAAGGAGCCCGGAATGACTGTTACAAACCTGCGCGCCAATATCGACCACTGGGCCGAACGTGTTGATCTGGCTGCAACCTTTCGCTGGGTCGAGCGGCTGAACATGCACGAAGGTGTCGCCAACCATTTTAGTCTGGCGGTGAACCCGGAAGGCACCCAGTTCCTGATGAACCCGAACCAGATGCATTTTGCGCGGGTCAAAGCGTCAAATCTGCTGTTTCTGGACGCAAATGATGCCGATGTGATGAACCAACCCGGTGCCCCGGATCCGACGGCCTGGGGTCTGCACGGCTCGATCCACCGCCACTGTCCGCATGCGCGCTGTGTGATGCACGTGCATTCGATCTTTGCGACGGTTCTGGCATCTTTGGCGGATAGCACCTTGCCCCCGATCGATCAGAACACGGCCACGTTCTACGACCGATACGTCGTGGATGAAGAGTTCGGAGGCCTCGCCTTTGAAAGCGAAGGTGAACGCTGCGCGTCGATGCTGTCGGACCCCAAGAAAAAGGTCATGATCATGGGCAATCACGGTGTTCTTGTGATCGGCAGTGACCCGGCAGATGCCTTTAACAGGCTTTATTATTTTGAACGCGCAGCGGAAACCTACATCCGAGCTCTGCAGACCGGCCAGCCATTGCGCGTCCTGCCAGATGAGATTGCCGAAAAGACTGCGCAAGAATTAGAAGACTATCCAGATCAGGCCCAGGCTCATCTGCGAGAGATCAAGGCCTTACTGGACGATTGCGGCTCTGACTACGCCACATGACAACCTCATCAGGGTAACGACCATGTCTGACACTACACAGAATCCGGAATCCGCTCGCTGGCACTATCATCCTGAAGGTCCGGTGGGGTTAAACCCCTTGTTCAATTGGCCACCACGTCCGTCAGCTGTGCTGAAATGGTACAGCGGGGCGTGGCTGCAGATCACGGCATTAACCTTGTGCCTTGCGCTGGCGGTTACCGCCTATGCTTTCTTTTTTCCGTCCTTGGAAAGTATGCAAAGCTTTGCACCGGGTTGGATGTTTCGCATTTGGCTGCTGAACATGGTGCCCCAGATACTCGTCGCAGGTGGGCTGCACTGGTGGCTGTACATGCGAAAAGGGCAGGGCATGTACAAAAAGTTCGACCGCCGCGACCTGACCCGCAACAATGGTACGTTCACATTCCGCAATCAGGTTCTGGACAATATCTGGTGGACGCTGGGCAGCGCGATGACCGTCGCGACCGTTTATCAGTGGATCATCTACTGGGCGATGGCCAACGGCTATGTGCCGACCATCACATGGTCCGGCGCGCCGGTCTGGTTCGTTGTGTGGATGGTGTTTATCCCGATGTGGTCAGGTCTGCACTTTTACTGGGTGCACCGGCTGGAACATCACCCGAAGCTCTACAAATACGTGCATGCTGTGCATCATCGTAACGTGAACATTGGGCCTTGGTCGGGAATCTCGAACCACTGGTACGAGAACCTGCTGTACTTCACGACCTATTTCATCCACCTGATCGTTCCGTCGCACCCGTTGCATGTGCTGTTCCACGCCTCCTTCCAGCAGATCAGCCCCGTGTTGTCTCATTCCGGGTTTGAAAAACTAAAGGCCGGAGACACGGATGCCGCCCGTGCCGGTGATTTCTTTCACCAGCTTCACCACCGGTATTTCGAGTGCAACTACGGCACCTCTGAAATTCCGTTCGACAAGTGGTTTGGCACGTACCATGACGGGTCGGCCGAGGCGACGACCCGGACAAGGGCGTACAAGAAACAGATGTATACCTAGCTGGTCCGAAGCGCGCGCGGCGTGACCCCGAATTCGGCTTTGAAGGCACGGGTCAGGGCGCTGGGGTCGTCATAGCCCGCGCGCAGGGCAACCTCACCGATGCTCAGGTCGGTTTCCGCCACCAGTTTGCGCGCAAGGTTCAGGCGCAGTCGGCGATAGACCTGCGCCGGGCCAGCGCCCAACTCGGACTGCATGCGGACGGACAGGGCTTTCTGCGATCGGCCAACCCGATTTGCGATTTCGGACACTGGCAAGGGGATCTCAAGGTGTTCCTGCATCAAGGCCAGCGCTTTGTTCACGTAACCGCTGGTCGCACCTGCGCCTCCCTTGTGCGAACGCGCGGAATCGCGGGTCATAAACAGCTGCGAAACTTCGAGCGCCAAGGCCTGCCCCTGATCTCGCCCAATCAGGTGCAAAACCAGATCAAAGGCCGCCATTGCCCCGGAACAAGTGATGCGATTGCGGTCGACAACATAGCGCTCGCGCCGCGCATCGATATCGGGAAACCTCTCGGTGAATCCGGTCAGCTCTTCCCAGTGAATCGTGGCGCGATGGCCGTCCAGCAGCCCTGCCTGCGCCAAAAGCCAGCTGCCAGTGTCGAGGCCTACCAGCACTTTGAACCGCTGATCCGCAGAACGCAGACCCGAAAGGGTCCGCCACCCGCCATGCGCGCGGAATCCATAAGATGGCATGACCATCAGCATGTCCCCACTGGCGGTCTGGAGTGGGCGATGCGGCGCGACCTGCAGCCCGGACGAGGATGTCACCGGATCACCCCCCAACGCAAGGAACTGCCAATCATACAATTTGCGACTAGCCAGAGTGTTTGCAGCCCGCAGCGGCTCGACCGTATTGGCCAGACAATGGTTTGAGAATCCGTCGAACAGAAGAACCCCGATTTGCTGCGGTGCAGAGGGTGATTTAGTCCATTCTTGCATGGTAAACTTCTATTTCTGCACGTTACAAATGACAAGCCGCGTCAGAATATGCCGCAACGCCAGATGTGGAGACGCCCGATGCAATATGGATTGTCCGACGAACAAGAGATGATCGTCTCTACCGTTCGCAGCTTTGTGGAAAACGAAATCTACCCGCATGAGGCGCTGGTCGAGCGCACCGGAGAAGTCCCGGAAGAGATCGCGGATGAGATCAAGCGCAAGACGATTGAACTGGGTTTTTATGCCTGTAATTTTCCCGAAAGCGTCGGTTGTGCAGGGTTGAACCATCTGGAGTTCGCGCTGGTCGAACGTGAGCTGGGCCGCGGGTCCATGGCGCTGAATCACTTCTTCGGGCGTCCTCAGAACATCCTGATGGCGTGTGAGGGCGAGCAGGTCGAACGATACTTGATGCCCGCCGTGCGTGGCGAAAGGATGGACGCGCTGGCAATGACCGAACCCGGTGCCGGGTCAGATGTTCGTGGAATGAAGTGCGCCGCGGTGCGGGATGGCGGAGACTGGGTGGTCAATGGCACCAAGCACTTCATCTCGGGCGCGGAGCACGCGGATTTCATCATCGTTTTCATCGCGACCGGAGAGGATCAGACGCCAAAAGGTCCGAAAAAGCGGATAACGGCGTTTCTGGTGGATCGCGGAACGCCCGGTTTCACCATCCGGGACGGGTACAAGTCGGTTAGCCATCGCGGTTACAAGAACATGGTTCTTGATTTCGATGATTGCCGTCTGCCGGACGCTCAGGTTCTGGGTGAGGTTGATGGCGGCTTTGAAGTGATGAACACCTGGCTTTATGCGACTCGTATCACGGTTGCTGCCATGTCCGTAGGCCGCGCACGCCGCGCTTTCGACTATGCGCTGGACTATTCCGCCACGCGCGAACAGTTCGGCCAGAAGATCGGCAAGTTTCAGGGCGTGTCCTTCCAAATCGCGGATATGATCACCGAGATTGACGCGGCGGACTTGTTGACGCTGGCCGCAGCCGACCGCCTGGACAAAGGCCTGCCTGCCAACCGCGAAATTGCTTCGGCTAAGCTCTATGCCTCGGAAATGCTCGCGCGGGTCACCGATGCCGCCATCCAAATTCACGGCGGCATGGGTCTGATGGACGATTACCCGCTTGAGCGGTTCTGGCGCGACGCGCGGGTCGAGCGTATCTGGGACGGGACCAGCGAAATTCAGCGCCACATTATCAGTCGCGATCTTTTGAGGGCACTCGGTGCGTGATGGAGGGGGCCGCCTGATGTCTTCCCTGTCACGCGTTTTGCACCCCACATCCATCGCTGTGATTGGCGGCGGCGCCTGGTGCGTCTCAGTGATCGAACAGGCCCGGAAATTCGGGTTTCAGGGCGACATCTGGCCGGTCCACCCAAAAGCCGGTCAAATCGCGGGTCTGAGTGCTTTTGCACGCCTTGAGGACCTTCCTGCGGCCCCCGACGTAGCCTTTGTTGGCATCAACCGTCATGCAACGATCGAGACGATCGCGGTCCTTTCGGCCATGGGGGCCGGGGGTGCAGTGTGTTTTGCCTCGGGATTTACCGAAGCGCATGCCGAGGACGATCAGGGTGCAGATTTGCAGGTCCGTTTGGTGCAGGCCGCAGGCGAGATGCCGATCCTGGGGCCAAACTGTTATGGCTTCGTCAACGGGTTGGACCGCGCCGCTGTTTGGCCCGATCAGCACGGCATGCGACCGGTAGATCGCGGTGTGGCGATCCTGACGCAAAGTTCGAACATAGCGATCAATATGACGATGCAGCGCCGGGCCTTGCCGCTGGCCTTTATGCTGACCAGTGGGAACCAGGCGCAAACCCATCAGGCCGACATCGCCTCGGCCCTGTTGGATGATGACCGGATCACCGCGGTAGGTGTCCACATTGAAGGCTTCGGTGACCTGCGTAAATGGGAGGCGCTGGCCAAAAAGGCGCGAGATCGTAACGTGCCGATTGTTGCGCTGAAAGTGGGCCGGTCCGCCCATGCACAGGCGGCGACGATTTCTCACACTGCATCATTGGCCGGAGGCGACGCGGGCGCGCAGGCATTTCTGGATCGCCTTGGGATCGCGCGTTTGGATGACATTCCCAGTTTCCTGGAATGCCTCAAGCTGCTGCACGTGACCGGGCGCTTGGACAGCAACGGTTTGGGGTCGATCAGTTGCTCAGGTGGTGAAGCAAGTCTGGCTGCGGACATGGCCGAGGGGCGCAATCTGCACTTCCCGCCGTTGTCGCAAGCACAAAAAGCTGACCTGCGCGATGCCTTGGGGCCGATGGTGGCCTTGGCGAACCCGCTGGATTATCACACCTATATATGGCGTGACACGCCAGCCATGACCCGCGCTTGGACTGCTATGATGGGGCCGGAACAGGCCCTGACTATGGCTATTCTCGACTATCCGCACACGGATGCGACGGATTGGGAATGCGCCACGCAGGCCGCTTTGAATAGTGTTGCTCAGACGGGGCGCCCCTTTGCGGTAACGGCGACTCTGCCGGAGCTTTTGCCCGAAGACGTTGCACAGCGATTACTCGATGGCGGTGTTATCCCTTTTGCCGGATTGCATGAAGCGCTTGCGGCAATTGAGGCGGCCGCGCGGTCGCAAGCAACAGAGGCCGAACCGGTCCTGCTGCCCTCGGATACCGTTGCGGATCATGTTCTGACCGAAGCAGAAGCCAAAAAGGCGCTGGCGGAATTCGGTGTGCGTGTACCGCTCAACGTTGTGGTACCGGCGAACCTGGCGAAACAAGCCTCTACCGCGCTGACTGGTCCATTTGCGATCAAGGGCGTCGGGCTGGCGCATAAATCGGAACATGCGGCCGTGCGCCTTGAGGTTCTCGCCGACGCTGTGGGCGAAGTCGCGGCGGATATCGGAACCGATGACGTCCTTGTTGAGGAAATGGCTGTCGGCGGCGTGGCAGAATTGTTGGTCGGCGTCACCCGAGACCCGGCCCACGGGTTCGTTCTGACGCTAGGTGCCGGAGGTGTGTTGACTGAAATCCTGCGTGACACGGTTTCCCTTTTGATCCCCTCCTCTCGCGACGCGGTGAAAGAGGCGCTGGGCAAATTGAACTGCGCACCCTTGCTGGCGGGATATCGCGGCAAACCAGCGGCAGAGATTGAGGCGATCCTGGACGCTGTCGATGCGGTGCAGGCCTATGTCATTGCCAACGCATCCCATGTCAGCGAAGTTGAAATAAACCCACTGATCTGCACACCGAACCGTGCCATAGCGGTGGATGCTCTGATCCGAAAGGCAAGTATATGAACCCGGTCAAAACCAAGCGCGATGGCGCAATTCTGGAAGTCACTTTGGACCGTCCCAAAGCGAACGCGATTGATTTGGCGACCAGCCGTGTCATGGGCGAAGTGTTTCGTGATTTCCGTGATGATCCAGATCTGCGCGTCGCCATCCTGACCGGTGGCGGCGAGAAGTTCTTTTGCCCCGGCTGGGATTTGAAAGCAGCCGCTGACGGAGACGCAGTCGACGGAGACTATGGCGTTGGTGGCTTTGGCGGGCTGCAGGAACTGCGGGACATGAACAAGCCGGTCATCGCAGCCGTCAACGGGATTGCCTGCGGCGGCGGGTTAGAATTGGCCCTGAGCGCCGACATGATCCTTGCTGCGGAACACGCCAGTTTTGCATTGCCGGAGATCCGGTCCGGCACAGTGGCCGACGCCGCTAGCGTAAAACTGCCCAAACGCATTCCGTATCATGTGGCGATGGAACTGCTGCTGACCGGGCGCTGGTTTGACCCCCAAGAGGCTAAGAACTGGGGATTGGTGAACGAAATCGTGCCGGGCGATCAACTGATGGATCGGGCATGGGAACTGGCGCGTCTTTTGGCCAGCGGTCCGCCTTTGGTTTATGCCGCAATCAAAGAGATTGTACGGGATGCCGAAGACTCCAAGTTTCAGGATGCCATGAATCGGATTACCGGGCGGCAATTGCCGACGGTTGATACCCTCTATGGCTCTGAAGACAATCTAGAAGGCGCCCGCGCTTTTGCTGAAAAGCGTGATCCCATGTGGAAAGGTCGATAGTCGGCCTAAGCGCGTTCAAACAGGGCTGTCAGCGCTGTGTCATCTTTGTTGGGGCCAGATGCAAGATCGCCATAGATGCGAACTTCGGGCAGGGTCAGGTTCCGAATCTGGCCTTGCGCTAACCGGTGCAGGGCTTCGGCAAATCCCAGCTTTTCATAATGTTGGGCATTGATCGACAGCGCGAATTGAGCACCGGGGCGGGCCACACGCAGCAGCGCAGTCAAAGCTTCTGGCCCAAGGTGGCCATGGGTGAACGTGCCGGATGAAACGATCCCGGAGTAGCTTTCGCGCGGCACCGGGATGCCTTCGTTCAGATCGGCCTCAATGGCGTCGCGGTAGATATCCTTGCGCATGGCCTGATCCAGCATCTCGGCGCTGATATCGGTGGCATCTATCGGTCCCACACCCAGCCGGGCCAGAACCGCGCCGCACAGGCCAGTGCCTGCACCTACATCAAGCACAGGCCCTTGCCCGCCGGCGCCGACAAAGGCGCGGGCGGTATGGATGTGCAGCTGATAGTCCTCGCGCGTGGCAAAGCCTTCATCGTAATCCCCGGCCCATTCAGCATAGAGACGCTTGTGGTCTTCCGGGGAATCCAGCGCGTAGGCGGCATGCAGGTCTGGTGTTTTGTCACTCATATCCAAAAGAAAGGCGCATTGGGGGATTCGAATCAAGTATCCTTGGCAGAGTTCTTGCATCTGGCGAAATTGCGGATCATCTAAGAGCGTATGACAGGCACACTATTTTCCTTCGGTCACGGGTACTCGGCACAGGCCTTGTCCCGTCAGTTGCAACCCCATGGTTGGCGTATCTTCGGCACGACGCGTGATCCGGCCCAATCGCCGGTGGTCAAGGCATCCGGCGCAGAGCCGGTG
Organism: Ruegeria sp. CDSA246; assembly: GCF_059611225.1. Lineage (NCBI taxonomy): Bacteria > Pseudomonadati > Pseudomonadota > Alphaproteobacteria > Rhodobacterales > Roseobacteraceae > Ruegeria > Ruegeria sp. CDSA246. Next base: position 32,249 of record NZ_JBXWPD010000024.1, read on the forward strand.
ATTTGGCCGGGGCAAGTGCCACAGCTGGATGGGGTGACGCATCTTTTGATCTCGGCCGCGCCAAACGCGGACGGAGATCCGGTTCTGGCTGCATTGGCGGATGAGATTGCGGAAAGGGCGGCGCAATTCAAATGGGTTGGCTATCTGTCGACCACGGCCGTGTATGGCGATCATCAGGGCAACTGGGTCGACGAAGCCACCCCCGCGACGCCAACGGCGCAGCGCGGCAAATGGCGGGTGCAGGCGGAAGAGCAGTGGCGGAACATCCCCGGCTTGCCGACACACATTTTTCGCCTTGCAGGCATCTATGGTCCCGGTCGTGGGCCGTTTTCCAAGCTCAAGCGTGTGGGTATGCGACGTATCATCAAGCCGGGGCAGGTCTTTTCCCGAATTCATGTCGCCGACATTGCCCAGGTTCTTGCCGCGTCCATGTCCGCGCCCAATCCGGGGGCGATTTACAACGTATGTGATGATGAACCCGTTCCACCGCAGGATGTCATCGCCTATGCGGCCGAATTGCAGGGATTGTCATTGCCGCCCGAAGTACCCTTCGACGAGGCCGACATGACCCCCATGGCGCGCAGCTTTTACAATGAGAACAAGCGGGTCAGAAACGATCGGATCAAGGATGAGCTGGGTGTAAACCTGATGTATCCGAACTATAGGGTCGGATTGAGGTCGCTGATGACCGGTGACTGAGCTACCGGCCTGATTTCCGGCGATGCGCACCGGGTGCTTAGTGATAGTTTTTGGTTATCAAAACCATCCATAAAGAAAACTTATTTGCATGGTGCGAATTTGCTAGGTCTGGCGGCGACAAGACAAGAGTCGCCGATACCTTTGACAGAATGTGCGCAATCCAAGCCGTGCATCTAAAAGAGGTAAAAGTGTCATCTATATATGTTCTTGATCGCCCGCGTTTCTCACCGCGCGAACGAGCCGGATTTTAGCCAGGATTGGAGATCGACATGGACGGAAGTGATAACCCTAAAACAGGCGGATGCCCTGTAATGCACGGCGCAGGAACCCGGTCAAACCGGGATTGGTGGCCGAACCAGCTGAACCTGTCGATCCTGCACCAGAATTCGCCTGCGTCGAACCCGCTGGGGCCTGATTTCGACTACGCTGAAGAATTCAAGAAGCTGGACATGAAGGCGCTGAAAGAAGACCTGTACGCGCTGATGACCGATTCTCAGGATTGGTGGCCTGCCGACTACGGTCATTACGGCGGTCTGTTCATCCGGATGGCCTGGCACAGCGCCGGTACATATCGCACGGCGGATGGCCGTGGCGGTGCCTCGACCGGGAACCAGCGCTTTGCGCCACTGAACAGCTGGCCGGATAACGGCAACCTTGATAAGGCGCGCCGTCTGCTGTGGCCGATCAAGCAGAAATACGGCAACCAGATTTCCTGGGCCGACCTGATGATCCTTGCCGGCAATTGCGCCATTGAATCCATGGGCGGCAAGACATTTGGCTTTGCTGGTGGTCGCGCGGATATCTGGGCGCCTGAAGAAGACATCTATTGGGGTTCCGAAACTGAGTGGCTTGCCCCCACCGACAACCCGCACAGCCGGTACACTGGTGAGCGCGACATGGAAAACCCACTCGCCGCCGTTCAGATGGGTCTGATCTACGTGAACCCCGAGGGCCCGGATGGTGAACCAAACGTGTTGGCCTCGGGCCGTGATATCCGCGACACCTTTGGCCGGATGGCGATGAATGACGAGGAAACCGTCGCGTTGGTTGCTGGTGGCCACACCTTTGGTAAGGCGCACGGCGCGGGCGATCCTGATCTGGTCGGCCCCGAACCCGAAGCGGCACCGATCGAAGAGATGGGCCTTGGCTGGATCAATAAGTTCGGTTCGGGCGTCGGTGACGATACCACGACCTCGGGCATCGAGGGCGCGTGGACCGCAAACCCGATCAAATGGGACAACGGATACTTTGACCTTCTGTTTGGATATGAGTGGAACCTGACCAAAAGCCCCGCAGGCGCGTGGATCTGGGAGCCGATCGGGGTCAAGGAAGAAGACATGGCCCCGGCGGCCGGTGATCCGACCAAGAAGGTCAAAACCATGATGACCACCGCCGACATGGCGATGCGCATGGATCCGATCTATGGCCCGATCTCGAAACGCTTCCACGAGAACCCGGAAGAGTTCGCAGATGCCTTCGCGCGCGCCTGGTTCAAGCTGACCCACCGCGATATGGGGCCGCGGTCGAACTATATCGGGTCGGAAGCCCCGACCGAAGAGCTGATCTGGCAGGACAACGTGCCTGCGGTGGATCACGATCTGGTCGATGCTGCCGATGTAGCGGATTTGAAAACCAAGATCGCTGCATCCGGTCTGTCGGTGTCCGAGCTGATCTCAACCGCATGGGCCTCGGCCTCGACCTTCCGCGGGTCGGACAAGCGGGGCGGTGCCAACGGCGCCCGTATCCGTCTTGCGCCTCAGAAGGATTGGGATGTCAACGAGCCAATGAAACTGTCCAAGGTGCTGGACGCGCTGACAGGCGTTCAAGAGGCGTTCAACGGCGCGCAGTCAGGCAACAAGAAAGTGTCGCTGGCCGACCTGATCGTTCTGGCCGGTGCCGTCGGCATCGAGCAGGCTGCCAAAGCTGGTGGTCAGGATGTCGAGGTTCCGTTCACCCCGGGCCGCACCGATGCATCGCAAGAGCAGACCGATGTGGACAGCGTCGCAGTCCTGGAGCCCGCAGCAGACGGTTTCCGCAACTACCAAAAGGCCGACTACACCGTCTCGCCCGAAGAGTTACTGGTCGATCGCGCACAATTGTTGACCTTGTCCGCACCAGAGATGACGGCACTTGTCGGTGGCCTGCGTGTTTTGGGCGCCAACTTCGGTGACGCCAAGCATGGGGTGTTCACGGATCGTGTGGGTGTACTCAGCAATGACTTCTTCACCAACATTCTGGACATGGGCACCGAATGGAAACCTGCCGGCAAGGGCGTTTATGAAGGTCGTGACCGCGCCAGCGGTGAGATCAAATGGACCGGTACACGCGTCGATCTGGTCTTCGGTTCCAACTCGCAACTGCGGGCGCTTGCTGAGGTCTACGGTCAGACGGGTGCCGAGGGTAAATTCGTCTGTGACTTTGTCTCGGCCTGGAACAAGGTGATGAACGCGGATCGATTTGATCTGAAGTAAACCGACGATCATCGCAGAGGTAGCGCCGCCCGAGGGGACTCGGGCGGCGTTTTCTTTGGGTCGAGTCCCGCGGGCATACCAAGCATTGGGTACGATTCCGTCCAAAGCCTTGACTAACCCGCGCGTCACGCATCGCCCAGCCCTGTTTCTTACCCAAATTATTAAGCTAACTTATTGTTTTCATTAACATGGGCGAGTTTCTGCAGAGAAATATGAAGTTTTTTCAAAATGGGGGTTGCAGGTCCCAGACCTAATCCGTAAATACCCCTTCACCGGCGCTGCTGAGGCGGTGCTGACGGGTCGGAGAGACGGCCGGACGGGTTGGAGAGACAGCCGGACGC